>CAZDAO010000120.1:5528-9243 GCA_964503015.1 uncultured Nocardioides sp.
CGAGCCGGTCGCCGAGCCGGTCCCGGCCGAGCGCCTCGACCCGATCGGCACGCTCGCCGCGACCGCCGGGTACGACGACGCCGAACGCTGGTGGGAGGACGCCGTCGAGCAGCGGCACGGTTCCCCGGCCGAGCGCTTCGCGGCGATCCGCGAGGCGATGGGCGCGGTCCGGTCGGCCGACACCCGGCCTGCCGACGACCCCGAGGTGCGCAGCAACGCACGCCGCGAGCAGTGGATGCGCCGCATCCTGCGCGCCGAGGTGAAGGCGGCCCCGGAGGCGAGGATCGCGGTGGTGTGCGGGGCCTGGCACGCCCCGGCGCTCGTGCCCGCCGACTTCCCGCCGGCCAGCCGTGACGCCGACCTGATCACCAGGCTGCCGAAGACCAAGGTGGCCGCCGCCTGGACGCCGTGGACGGCCGCCCGGCTCAGCTACGCGTCGGGCTACGGCGCCGGGGTGAGCGCACCGGGGTGGTACCAGCACCTCTTCGACCACCTGAGCCGGCCCGACCCCGACCCACGCGACCTGGCCACGTCGTGGCTGGTCCGCGTCGCGCGCACCCTGCGCGAGGAGCGGCTGGACGCCTCCACGGCGTCGGTGGTGGAGGCCGCGCGGCTCGCCGAGACACTGGCCACCGTGCGGGGGCGGCCCTCGGTCGGGCTGAGCGAGCTCGACGACGCCGCCGAGACGGTGCTCTGCGAGGGCTCCCGGTTGCCGCTCGACCTCGTCCACCAACGCTTGGTGGTGGGCGAGGAGCTCGGGACGGTGCCCGATTCGGCCCCCGTCGTGCCCCTCGCGGCCGACCTCAGCCGCCAGCAGCGGTCGCTGCGGCTCAAGCCGACCGCGTCCGTCCAGCAGGTCGACCTCGACCTGCGGCGCGAGAGCCAGCTGGCACGGTCCGTGCTGCTGCACCGTCTCCAGCTCCTCGGCGTGCGCTGGGGCGAGGTCGCCGACACCGGCCGCACCACCGGCACGTTCAAGGAGAGCTGGACGCTCGAGTGGCGACCCGAGCTCGCGGTCGACCTCGTCGAGGCGGGCATCTGGGGCACGACGATCGCCGCTGCTGCGGCGGCTCGCGCCGCTGACCGGGCCGCCCGGTCCGCCGACCTGACCGAGCTCGCCGACCTGGTCGCCACCTGCCTCACCGCCGACCTGCCGGACGGCGTCGAGGCGGTGCTCGACGCCCTCGACGCGCGTGCCGCGGTCCAGCACGACGTACCTGCCCTGCTCGCGACGGTCGAGCCGCTCGCGCGCACCTGCCGCTACGGCGACGTGCGCGGCGTCGACACCGCCCGGGTGCGCACCGTGCTCGGGGCGACGGTCGTCCGCGCCTGCGTGGGCCTGCCGATGGCCTGCGCGAGCCTCGACGAGGAGGCGGCCGCGGAGATGGTCACCGCGATCGCCGGGGCGCAGCGCGGGCTGGCGCTGCTCGCCGACCCCGAGCTGGACGGCGCCTGGACCGAGGCCCTGGAAGCCGTGTCGGCCCCCGACCACGTGGCCGGCGGGGTGGCCGGCCGGGCGACCCGGATCCTGCTGGACGCCGGCCGGATCGACGCCGACACCGCCGCCCACCGGATGGGGCGCCGGCTCTCGCTGGCCGCCTCGGCGCCCCAGGCCGCCGCCTGGCTGGCCGGGTTCCTCGCCGGTGACGCGGTGCTGCTGGTCCACGACGCGACGCTCCTCGGGTTGGTCGACACGTGGGTCGCCGGGCTGGGCGAGGAGGAGTTCGAGGACCTGCTCCCGCTCGTGCGACGTACGTTCGCCGAGTTCAGCGCCGCCGAGCGGCGCACCATCGGCGAGCAGCTCTCGCGGCTCGGCCGGACCGGCGCCGACGCGGCCGTGGCAGCCACGGGCATCGACCTCGAGCAGGCGCGACCCGCCGTCCTGGCCGTGGCGCGGCTCGTCGGCTGGAAGGAGGTGTCCCGTGACGGAGCAGCCTGAGGGCCGCGACCGGCTCACCCGCTGGCGGTTGATCCTCGGCGGCGAGGAGGCCGACGGACTCACCGGCGCCGACGGCCAGGGCATCGCCCTGACCGAGGCCGACGGTCGACGCGACGACGCCCTCTCCGCGCTGTACGACGGTGAGCGCAGGGCCGGGCTGGGCGGATCCTCGCCGCGGGTCGCCCGCTGGCTCGGCGACATCCGCACCTACTTCCCGTCCTCGGTCGTCCAGGTGATGCAGGGCGACGCGATGGAGCGGCTCGGGCTGCGGCAGCTGCTCTTCGAGCCGGAGATGATGCGTGCCGTCCAGCCCGACGTCGGGCTGGTCAGCACGCTGATCGGGTTGGGCCGGGTGATCCCCGAGCACTCCCGCGAGACCGCCCGCGCCGTCGTGCGGCAGGTCACCGACGAGCTCGAGGAGCGGCTCCGCCAGCGCACCGTCCAGGCGGTGACCGGCGCGCTGGACCGGTCGGCCCGCACCCGCCGGCCGCGGATGCGCGACGTCGACTGGCGACGGACGGTCGCGGCCAACCTCAAGCACTACCTGCCCGAGCACCGCACCGTGGTGCCCGAGCGGCTCGTCGGTTACGCCCGGCGCTCCACGCAGGTCGAGCGCGAGATCATCCTCTGCATCGACCAGTCCGGGTCGATGGCGGAGTCGATCGTCTACAGCTCGGTCTTCGGCGCGGTCCTCGCCTCGATCCGGTCGGTCAGCACCCGGATGGTCGTCTTCGACACCGAGGTGGTCGACCTGACCGACGACCTCGACGACCCGGTCGACGTGCTCTTCGGCGTCCAGCTGGGCGGGGGCACCGACATCAACCGGGCGCTGGCGTACTGCCAGGGTCGGATCACCCAGCCCGAGGACACCGTGCTGGTGCTGATCAGCGACCTCTACGAGGGTGGCATCGCCGAGGAGATGATCAGCCGGGCGAGCGCGGTCGTCGCCTCGGGCGCGACGATGATCGCCCTGCTCGCGCTGAGCGACTCCGGCCAGCCGTCCTTCGACGCCGACCACGCCGCTGCCCTCGCCGAGATCGGCGTACCGTCCTTCGCCTGCACCCCCGACCTCTTCCCCGACCTGATGGCGGCCGCGATCGAGAAGCGCGACATCGGCGAGTGGGCGGCCGCCCACGACGTGGTCACCACCCACGAGACCACGAAGCCGCTCTGACGCCGTCGTGCCCGGCGCTGCGTGTTCCGGGGTGCTGGCGGTCGCGGCGCCGCAGGAGCACACTGACGCCATGCGCACCCTGACGCGTCGCCTCGCCCCTCACGCACGCACGGCCTGGCTCACCTTCGGTGCGGTGTCGGCGGTGATGGTGGCGCTCGCGGTGGCGATGGTGCTGCTCAACGGTGGTGGCCGGACGGCCGTCGTGGCGACCGCGGGCACCTGGTTCGTCCTGGTCGTCGTCCTGGGTGCCTTCCTCGACGCGATCCTGGTGCCGGGCAACCCCGACGTACGCCGTCAGGCCGGGCACGCCGCCGGGTGGACCGGCGCGATCGGTGGCGATGGTGGGCACGGTGGTCACGCCGACGGAGGGAGCTCCTGCGGCTGAGCCGGGCGGCGGTCGCGTCCGACAGGAGCCCGAAGGCGGCCACAACCGCCGCACGTGTGGGGTTCTCGCCCTCCGGCGAGGTGTGCGGGGGCCACAACCGCCGCACGTGTGTGGGTTCTCGCCCTCGAGCGAGGTGGGCGGGGGCCACAACCGCCGCACGTGTGAAGGTTCTCGCCCTCGAGCGGGGCGTGCGAGGGCCACAACCGCCGCACGTGTG
>CAZDAO010000121.1:0-9226 GCA_964503015.1 uncultured Nocardioides sp.
CGGTGATCTTTGCGAAAGAGGTGCGACGGTGGTTACCAGCGGAGCTGCGCGCGGCCAAGAGTTGTCCTCACAAATGATCAAGTGATCTCGGCGCCGGCCGACCACCGCAACAGCCGTCCGGAAGGCGTCGGGCATCTGAGGGCAGGCGCAAGGAGCCACGATAGCGCACTTGTGGACACGCCTCAAACGCGGGGTCGATTTCCCGAAGGGAGAAGTGCCACGCGTTGGCCACGACTATGAACGCCGCAGCGTCCCGGGTCAAGCAGAACGCGCCGAACCCACCCGGTCGGGCTAGCCCTGGACGGGTGAGGTGACCAGGTCGTCGACCAGCCACTCGCCGTCCACGCGCTGCATCGAGAGCGTGACCTGGTCCTTGTAGACGGTCGGCTCCGCGCTCAGCTTGTTGGTCGTGGGCCGGTCCACGAAGACCAGGACCTGCACCCGGTCGGCGGTGGCCCGGACGATGCCGGAGGCGACGACCTCGGCCGTCACCGTGGTCTGCGTGCGCGGAGCGTTGTCCTCCAGCACCGCGAAGAGCTTGTCGTACTCGCTCTTGTAGCGCCCCGTCATGAGCGCCGTCGCGGCCCGGCGGTCGGCGTCGAGGTGCTCGTGGTCGTAGGAGAGCACGGGCACGACGGCCTGTTCCGCCGCGACCTGGGCCTCGCGGGCAGCCGAGCCGTCCGCCTGCTCCCCCGCGGTCCACGTCCAGACCACCGCGGCGACGAGGCCGGCGGCGAGGATGCCGAGCCCGGCCAGCAGCCACGTGGGCACGGCGCGAGGGCCAGGTCTCGTGACGGGCGCCGGGGCGCCCTCCTCGACCGACGGTTCGGCAGGGGCGTTCTCCTCGACCAGCGGCCCGGCGGGGGCGTCGTCCTCCGGCAGCGAGGCGTCGTACGCCGCTCGCGCAGCGGGGTCGAGCAGCACCTTGGCCGCCCGGTTGAGGGCGTCGAAGCGCCGGTCGCCCGGCTCGAGGTCGGCGATCTGGGCCTTCCAGGCGGCGCGGACCTCCTCGGCCGGGGCGTCGCGCGGCACGTCGAGGACGTCGTACCAGGTAGGTGCCTCGCTCACGGCGCGCTCCCCTCTCCAGAACCCTCTCCAGGACCCGTGCCCGAGCCGGCACCGTCGCCCGCGTCGGCGCTGCTGACGGGGGTGAAGTCGTCGACGAGCCACTCCCCGTCGATCCTCACCAGGTCGACGGTGAAGCGGAACGGCAGCGGCTCCTGCTCGACCGTCCGGGCCTTCTTGCCCGAGCCCTGGGCGTAGCTGTCGGAGAAGGAGCCGGCGACGAGCACGCGGGCGGAGTCGTCGTCGATCGAGGACACCGCGGTCGCGAACACCTCGGCGGTGCGGGTGATCCGGCCCTGGGCGACGAGCTGCTCGGCGGTGGCCACCTCCTTGTCGAAGTCGGCGGCGAACTTGGGTGTGATGACCTCGCGGACCTGGTCGCGGTAGGCGGGCATCTGTCCGGAGTCGTCGAGCATGTCCGGGCTGTAGGTGCCGAGCCGCTTCACGAACTGGTCGGTCAGGCTCACCACCTGCTCGCGCTCGTCGGGCAGCTCGAGGCCGGCGTCGGCAGAGCCGCGGTCGGTGACGGACAGCCAGACCAGCAGCGCGACGCAGGCCAGCACGACGAGGCTGAGTGCGGCGGCCAGCAGCGCCCTCCACCTGGGCGGCTGCGACCGGTCGTCGGTCACGGCCTCC
Source organism: uncultured Nocardioides sp. (assembly GCA_964503015.1). Lineage (GTDB taxonomy): Bacteria > Actinomycetota > Actinomycetes > Propionibacteriales > Nocardioidaceae > Nocardioides. The sequence continues at coordinate 1,702 of CAZDAO010000121.1, forward strand.
TCGCCCTCGCGGGCTTCGCGCGCCTGGGCGCGATCGGACAGCACGGACATGTTCCCTCCCTCGGAACCAGGCTCCTCCTCCAAGGAGCCTGCCTGATCAACGACCGTCGGGCCCGGACGTCACGCCCTCGCCGAGCAGCGGCTCGAGGTAGAGCCACTTCCAGCTGTCCCGGCCCAGGGTGCGCGGAGCGGCGGCGCGGCGGCCCTCCAGCCGCGCGATCGTCGCCGGGTCCGCTGTCAGCCGGCCCGTCTCGGGGTCGTAGGCGAGGTCGGCCCCGTCCCAGCCGGTCGCCGCGCGGGGCGCCTGGATGTTCTGGGCGCCCCGGGCGTTGGTCTGCGACGCGGGTGCGGTGCACCCGGCGTCCTCCTTCATCGCCCGGTTGCTGCCGTCGAGGGGCGAGCGCCGGTCGGTGCCCTCGTAGCCCTGCAGGCACACGTGCGGCTCGCTCGTGAGGACCATGCCGAAGTGGGCGTCGTAGAGCCCGGTGCCCGGCGACTTGGAGACGACGGTGAAACCGCCCTCGACGACGTAGGGGTAGAGCACGAGCAGCTGCTCGACACCGTCGAGGTGCTTGACCACGACCTCGCCGGTGGTCACCAGGTTGTTGATCAGCTCCCCGAGCTCGACCTCGTTGTCCTCCAGGAAGGTGCGCAGCTCGTTGGCGCCGAGCGACCCGTCCTCGATGAGCCGCCGGAGGTCCTGGTCGTGGTCGGCGACGGTGGTGGAGAAGGTCGCCAGGTCGCGGGCGAAGCGCCGGAACGCGCCCTCCGAGGCGATCTGGCCCCTCAGGACCGTGTTGCTGTCGCGGATCAGGTCGACCGTCACGTCGAAGTTCTGGTCGGCGGCGGTGATGAAGGCGTTGCTGCTGTCGAGGATCGTCTGCAGGTCCTCCCCCGCACCCCCGAAGGCCTGGCCGAGCTCCGACGTCACGGTCCGCAGGTCCTCCTCGTCCACGCTGCGCACCGTCTCGTCGAGGTGGGTGAGGAGGGTGTCGGTCTGGATCGGGGTGGAGGTGCGGTCGCGGGCGATCTCGGAGTCGTCCCGGAGGTAGGGGCCACGGTCGCTCTGCGGCTGGAGCTCGACGTACTGCTCCCCCACCGCGGAGCGGTTGCCGACGAGGGCGTGCGCGTCGGCGGGGATCCGGTCGAACCCGTTGTCGATGTCGAGGACCAGGTCCACGCCGTCGTCGGTGAGCCGCAGCTCGTCGACCTCGCCGACCCGGACGCCGCGGTAGGAGACCTCGGCGCCCGCGAAGGCGCCTCCGGAGTCCGCGAAGTGCGCGACGACGGTGTAGCTCTGGTCCACCACGAGGCGGTCGAGCCGGGCGTAGCGGGCACCGACGAAGCTCACGCCGACGAGCGTGATGAGGGCGAAGACCAGCAGCTGCACCTTGGTCCGACGGGTGATCATCGCTGCACCATCCCGGGCACGAGGAGACTGACGAGGGCGGGGTCGTACAGCTCGGTGAGCTCGCGCACGGTCGGCCCGCGCCGTGGGTCGGGTGGTGGGTCCGTGGCGTACGCCCCCGGGCGCGGCAGGCCCGGCAGGGTGATCGTCGGGAGCGTCGGCACCGGCACGGTCGGCAGCGTCGGGGTGGGCAGCGGCGCCGTCGGGGTGCCGGACCCGCCGCACAGCCCGGGGACGGGGTACTGCTGGCACACGACGCTGATGACGGATCCCGGCAGGCCGATGCAGGCGGAGACGTCGCCGCGGCGCAGGCCCGCGAGGCACTCGTTGATGGCGTCGAGGGCGTCCTGGCACAGCTGGCTCGAGTCGGGCAGCGGACCGTCCTGAGGCAGCGCGCTCAGCGGGATGCAGGCCTCGGTCGGCAGCGTCGTCGGGATCGTGGTCGGGATGCTCGTGAGGTCGACGTCGAGCGTGATCGAGAGGTTGGTGTAGTCGCCCATGTGCAGGTTGCGCGCGACCTGCGGGTCGCGGCCCACCACCTCGTCCACGAACGGGTAGGTCAAGAAGACGTGGAAGGCGTTGGTGAAGTCGTCCCCGGAGGCCGCGAGCTGCGTGAGCACCGGGTTGAGCCGGCGCAGCGAGGTGATCGTGGCGTCCTTGGAGCGGGCGATCACGTCGACGGCGACCGAGGACAGCTGGTCGAGCGCGCCGAGCATCTCGACCAGGTCGTCACGCTGGCGATCGATGGACTCCAGAGCGCTGGGCAGCTCGTCGAGCGCACGGTCGATGGTGGGGAGCTGCTTCTCGGCCGCGATCGCGAGGCGGTTGAGCTGTTCGATCGCGTCGACGATGTCGGCCTTGTTGTCGTCGACCTGCGCCATGAAGGTGCGCAGGTTGCGCAGCACCGACCGCGCGGAGTCCTCGCGGCCCTCGAGCGCGGCGTTGAGCTCCTGGGTGATCGTCTTGAGCTGCGCGACGCCGCCACCGTTGAGCAGCAGGCTCAGCGCCCCGAGCACCTCCTCGACCTCGGGGTTGCGGCCCGCCCGCTCGATCGGGATGGTGGCCCCGTCGGAGAGCCGGTCGTCGATGGCGCCCTGGTCGGGCGCGCGCAGCTCGACGAACTTCTCGCCCAGCAGGCTCGTCTGGCGCAGCTCGGCCACGGCGTCGGCGGGCAGGTCGACGTCGCGGCGGACCTGCAGGGTCACCAGCGCCTGGTAGCCCTCCAGGTCGATGTCGGTCACCTTGCCGACGCTCACGTCGTTGACCTTGACCGTCGACTGGGGCACCAGGTCGAGGACGTCGGCGAACTCCACCTTGATGGTCATCGGGTCCTCACCGACGTCGGGGCCGCCGGGCAGGGGCAGGCCGTAGACGCTGAAGTCGCAGGCGGACAGGAACATCGCCACCAGCACGCCGAGCACGAGCACCCTGGTCCGCTTCATCGCTCCACCTCCACCAGACCACCGAGGGTGGGGTCGAAGACGTCCCGCGCCGGCAGCCGCTCCGGCGCGCCCAGCGCGCCGGGCCGGTTCCGGTCGAGCAACCGGGTGATCTGGTTGCACACCTGGCCCGAGCGCTCCACCTGACCCACGAAACCGCACAGGAACGCGGCGGGGTCGGCCTCGAGCTGGTTGATCGACTCGCCGAAGTTGGACCGGGTGTCGAGCGTGCCGGCCTGCGGGTTGTAGGTGAGGGCGAGGTTGTTGAGGGCCCCCGGCGCGACGTGCAGGATCTCGTCGAGCGCGTCGCGCTGCCGCACCAGCACCTTCGAGACGCGGTTGAGCCCGGAGATGTTGCGGCTGAGCGATTCCTTGTTGTCCTCCACGAACCCCTTGACTGCGGTCAGCGCCACGGACAGGTTCCTCGTCGCCGCGACGAGCTCCTGGCGCTCGCCGGCGAGCATGGTGGAGACGTCGGCGAGCGACTGGTTGAACTGCCGGACGGTCTGGTCGTTGTCGGCGAGGGTCCGCATGAAGCCCTCGAGCGCCTCGACCGAGCCGAACAGCTCCTCCTTGTTGCCCGCCAGCGTCGAGCTCAGGCGGGAGAAGTCCTTGATGGTCTGGCGGAAGGTCGTGCCCTGCCCACCGAAGTTGTCCGCCGTGACCGACAGCAGGTCGGACAGGGCCCCGGTGCGGTTGGCGCCGCGCGGGCCGAGGGCCACGTTGAGCCGGTCGAGGCTGTCGTAGATCTGGTCGAGCTCGAGCGGCTCAGCGGTCTGCTCGACGCCCAGCTCGGCGCCGTCGGCCAGCACGTCGCCGGTGCCGGAGTACGCCGGGGTGAGCTGGACGTAGCGGTCGCCGACCACCGACGGCGCGATGATCACGGCCTTCGCGTCGGCAGGCAGCTTCACGGTGTCGTCGTAGGCCATGGTCACGGTGACGTCGGTGCCCGTGGGCTCCACGTGGGTCACGGTCCCGACGGGCACGCCGAGGACGCGGACGTCGCTGCCCTCGTAGACGGAGATCGTGCGCGGGAAGTGGGCGACGACCGTCCTGGTGCTGTCGCCGCCGAGGACGCTGACGGCGGCCGCGGCCACGAAGCCGAGCACCACGAGCGGGACGAGGAGACGCTTGACGAGGTCCATGGTCAGCCCACCTGCGGAACCGGGGGGAAGTTGGAGATCCACGTGTCGAACCACGGACCGGTGCCGAGCGTGTTGGCGAACACCCGGTAGAACGGCGCCATCAGCCGGAGGCTGCTGTCGATGTTGTCCTCGTTCTTGTTGAGCACCGCGATCACGTTCTCGAGGTGGGCCAGGGCCGGCGCGAGGTCCGCGCGTGACTGCTTGATCAGGGCGGTCAGCTCCTTGGACAGGGTGGTGCTCGACACCAGCAGGTCGTGCACCGCCTCCCGCCGCGCCACCAGCGCGCGGAACAGCACGTCGCTGTCGCGCATCAGCGCGATGATGTCCTCGTCGCGGGCGTCGAGGACCTTCGAGACCCGCTCGAGGTTCTGCAGCAGGGTGTTGAGCTGCTCGTCCTTGGCGGCGACATTGGCCGAGAGCCGGCTCAGCCCGGTCAGCGCGCCACGGAACTCCTCGGGCGTGTTGCGGGTCAGGTCGGCCAGCGTGGTCAGCGACTCGGCGAGCTGGTCGGTGTCGATCTGCTCCGACGTGGAGGCCAGGCCCTCGAACGCCTCGACCACGTCGAAGGGCGAGGAGGTGCGCTCGGCGGGGATCGTGGCGCCCTCGTCGAGCTGTCCGCCGCCGGCCGGCTCGAGCGCGAGGAACATCGAGCCCAGGATCGTCTTGACCTTGATCGCGGCGCGGGTGTCACTGCCGAAGTCGGCGGCGTCGTCGACCTTGAAGCTCACCTTGACCTGGCCGTCGTCGAGCCGGATGTCGTCGACCTTGCCCACGCGTACGCCGGCGATGCGGACCTCGTCGTTGACCTTGAGCCCACCGGCCTCGGTGAACATGGCGTGGTAGGTGTCGCCGCCGCCGATGACGGGCAGGTCGTCGGCGCGCAGCGCGGCCACCATCACCATCGCCAGGACGACGAGGCTGACTGCGCCGACGACGACCGGGTTGCGTTCGCGGAAGGGCTTCATCGTCATCTCGGGGTCCCCTCGGCGTTGTTCGGAGGAGCGCAGCGGGGGAGAAGAACGGCGTGGGGTGAGGTCATCCGAGATCACACCTGTCGGAGCCGGTGTTGTACTTCACCGGGATCGACGTCCCGGCGGGCAGGTTCACCCGGCCCTGGAACTCGCAGAGGTAGAAGTTGAAGAACGAGCCGTAGATCGCCGTACGACCGATCTTGTTGAGCTTGATCGGCAGGACCTGCAGGGCCCGGTCGAGCTCGGCCTTGTTCTTGTCGATGTTGCCTGCGACGGCGCGCAGCTCCTTGATGTCCTTCACGAAGGGCTCGCGGATCCCGTCGATCAGCGAGGCGGTCTCGACCGACAGGGCCGAGACGTCCTCGAGGGAGCCCAGGATCGCGTTGCGGTCCTTCTTCAGGCCGCCGACGAGGGTGCGGAAGGAGTCGATGAGGCGGGTCAGCTGCTGGTCGCGGTCGGCGACGTGGTCGAGGACCAGCGACAAGTTGTCGATCAGGTCACCGATGACCTCGTCGCGGTCGGCGAGCGTGGAGGTGACCGACGCGGTGTGGGCGAGCAGCCCCTCGAGCGTCCCGCCCTCGCCCTGGAAGACCTGGACCAGCTCGTAGGAGAGCTGGTTGACGTCCTCGGGCGAGAGGGCCTGGAACAACGGCTTGAAGCCGTTGAACAGGACGGTGAGGTCGAGCGCGGGGTGCGTTCGCGAGACCGGGATCGTGGACCCGGCCGGCAGCCGCTGGGTGTCGCCGACCTCCTGGGTCAGCGAGATGTAGCGCTGCCCGACGAGGTTGCGGTAGCGGATGGCGGCATTGGTGCCTCCGTTGACCGAGGTCTCCTTGTCGACCGAGAAGGTGACCAACGCGCGGGTGCGGTCGATGATCTCCACGTCGCTGACCGTGCCGACGCGGACGCCGGCGACCCGGATGTCGTCCCCCTTGTTCACCCCCGTGGCGTCGGTGAACTCGGCCCGGTACTCCCGGGACGAGCCGAAGCCGATGTTGCCGATGGTGACCACGAGGACCGCGGTGGCGAGCGAGGTCACCACCACGAAGACGAGGAGCTTGACCAGGTCGACCGAGGTCCTGGCGTCGAGGAGCCGGCTCATCGCAGCGACACCTCCGCCCCGCGGGCCATGGGGCCGACCAGGAGCACGCCCAGGTCGGGTACGTCGTCCGTGCCGACGCCGAGCCCCGGCGCGAGCAGCGCCTTGAGCAGCGCCGACTCGTCGCGGCCGCCCGCATAGCCGGCGGCGGTGCCGGACCAGCCCGGCCCGACCCGGCTGGTGCCCTTGCCGGTGGGCTCGTCGACACCGTCGACGAAGTTGGGTTGGTGGGTCACGGGGTTGCTCTGCGACCACGGCGGGTCGGGCAGCCGGCCGCAGTAGTAGCCGCGCTTGTCGCCGTAGACCGGGGTGTCCTGCGGGCCGTAGGCGCGGGGCTGGTTGGGCAGGGTCTCGAGCACGATGTGCAGCGTGAAGCCGCGGAAGGCCTCGGCCTGGAGCTTGCCGGCGCCGACGATGCCACCGAGCAGGCACGGGTAGCCCGGGGCGTACCGGGCGAAGACCTCGAGCTGCGCGGCGCCGAGCTCGCCCAGCCGCACCAGGTTGTCGCCGTTGTCGCGGGTGAACCGCTCGGCGACCGCGGCGAACTTCGAGACGTCGTTGAAGAGCGCTTTGAGCTTGTCCTCGCGGTCCTCCAGCGTGCTGGTGGTGGTGATGGTGTTGCGCAGGATGGTGGCGACCTCGGGGAGCACGTCGGCGTAGGTGTCGGAGACCTGCGCGGTGAGCCTCAGGTCCTCGATGAGTCCGGGCAGCTCGGGGTTGAACTTCGTGAGGTAGCCGTCGAGCGTCTCCAGGCTCTCGCCGAGCTGCTCGCCGCGGCCCTCGAGGGCGGTCGCGATGGCGTTGAGCGTGGTGTTGAGGTCGGCCGGCTGGACCGCGCGCAGCAGCGGGTAGAGGTCGCTGAGGACCTGCTCGACCTCGATCGAGAAGTCGGTGCGCTGGATCTCGTCGCCATCGGCGATCGGCCGGGCCGAGGACCCGCCCTCGGGGACGACCAGCGACACGAACTTCTCGCCGAACAGGGTCTTGGGCAGGATCGAAGCGGTGACGTCGCGGGGGATGGCGGCGGTGCGGTCCTGGTAGAGCCCGAGGGTCACGTCGGCGCCGTCGGCGGTCGGCTCGTAGCCGAGCACCTCGCCGACGATGACGCCCTTGATCTTCACGTCCGCGCGGTGCGGGAGCTGGAGCCCGATGCGTGAGGCGTGCACGACGACCTCGTCGTAGTCGCTGAACTTCTTGGTGAACACGCCGTAGGTCGCCCACACGCCGGCGAGCATCAGCGCGAGGAAGACGACCCCCAGGGACTTGCGCCTCATCGCCCGCTCACCCCGCCAGCCGCACGGTGGTGGCGGCGCCCCAGATCGCCATGGACAAGAACAGGTCGAGCACGTTGATGGCGACGATGCTGGTCCGCACCGCGCGCCCGACGGCGACGCCCACGCCGGCGGGGCCGCCGGACGCGTTGTAGCCGTGGTAGCAGTGGATGAGGATGACGGTGACCGCGAA
>CAZDAO010000122.1:0-9162 GCA_964503015.1 uncultured Nocardioides sp.
CGGCTCGCCCGCGCGTACGGCACACGCAAGGGCGAGCTTCTCGAAGGCTGCCGCTTGCTTCTCGATCTCGCCCATCTGGACGATGCAGGACTGGCACCCGGCGCCCTCGGAGAAGTACAGGAGCACGTTCTCGCCGCGGTGTTGAGCCAGGGTGTGTTCGGAGCCGCCGGTGTCGGTGAGGGTGAATTCGGGGGCGGTGCTGATCGCGTCGGAGGACTCGGGGCGCGAGGTGAGCATCATGGCTGTCACCGCGGCGACCAGAGCCAATGCACTGGCCGTGCCGATCATGATGCGCAGGCGGCGGCGACGACCGGATGCCCGCGCGGCCTGTTCCGCGCACTGACGGCGTTCGTTACGGGATTGCTCGGCGGCCTTGTGCGACATGATGTTTCCTCCAGGGTCCGGGTCAGCTGTGGTTGTCGGGGTGGGCGCCGACGCCCGGGCCGTGGCAGGCGGGATCCTCGTCGGGGTCCGCGTCGGTCGATGCGTCCGGTCGGTGTCGGTCACGCAGGGTGGCGATGACGAAAACTGCGGCGAGGGCCAGCACGGCGAGTCCGAGCACCGGCTCGGGGACCGGGTCGGTCCAGGTCTCGATGCGGGCGAGGACCTCGGACAGCCCCTTGCCGATGGAGACCTGGAATCCGGGGCCACCGGTCATCTGGCCGGTGTTGGCCAGGTAGATGACGAAGCCACCCATGACCGTGAACGCGACGGCGACCGCGATGTTGATGGTGTTGGTGGCCAGCACCTTGCCGGCCAGCCGCAGCCGGACCGGCCTGGCCTGCAGGAAGCGCCGCTCGCCGAGCCGGAAGCGGTCCCAGAACAGGGCCATCACGAACAGCGGGAACACCATGCCGAAGGTGTAGGCCAGTCCCAGCGTCACTCCGCCGACAGCGGAACCGGACAGGGCGGACAGTGTCATCACCCCGGCGAGCACCGGGGCGCAGCAGGAGCTGGCGATTCCGGAGAAGACGCCGAGGGCGAAGAAGCTGGCCGAGTCCCCGCGAGTGGTGTCGGGGGCTCGCAGGAAGGACGGCAGGCTGACCATCCGACCGGACAGGCTGAGCCCCGCCAACGCGAGCATCAATGCTCCGCCGGCGTAGTACAGCGGTGCGTGGTAGTTCGCGATGGTCGAGGCCACCAGGCTCATGCCCAGCGTGATCGGCACGAGCACGAGCGCGAGGCCGGCGGCGAACACGAAGGTCAGCGGCAGCAGTCGCCACCGCCGATTCTTCACCGCCACCGCCAGATAGGACGGGGCGAGGAAGACGATGCAACACGGTGCGAACAGGGCGACGCCTCCGGCGAAGAACGCGGCGAGGACCGAGCCAGTTGTCAGCAGGTCACCCATGGTTGGCCCCCCTCGCCGCGGAGGCGGTGCTCGGTGCGTCGCCGTACCTGCTCTTGAGGAGCTTCTCCAGTTTGCGTCGTGGCAGACGTCCGCTGCTGAAGAAGGTGCCGTCGAGGAGAACCAGGGGGCTCATCGGCGCGCGGTGGCGTGCCATCAGCGCCTGGCCGGCCTCGCTGCGCACAGCTACCGTGTCGACCGCGAGCGGGTAGCTGGCTGCCAGCGTCGCAAGCGCCCGCTGGGCGTCCTCGCAGAAGTGGCAGGCCTCGTTGTCCACGACGGTGATCCGGAGCGGCTCGAATGTCGGCGTGGGTGATGACATGGCTTCCCCTCGTGCGCGCTGGTTCGACACGGTCCAGCGTCGACGGGGTGCTCGGGGAAAAGTGGCGAGGTTGTGTGAAGGTTCGCTGAAGATGCCCGGCGATTGGCCCCGGATGTCCGGGCCCGAAGGCCCTACCGGAGGCCAGGTAGCCGTACCGTGAACGTGGCCCCGAGTCCGGGTCCGGCGCTGGTCACCGAGATACCGCCGCCATGTGCCTCGACGAGGGCGCGGGCGATGGCCAGCCCGATGCCTGAGCCGCCATGGCCACGGTCGCGGGCGGAGTCGGCACGGTAGAACCGATCGAACAGGTGCGGCAGGTGCTCGGCTGCCACCCCCTGGCCGGTGTCGGCGACGCGGTACTCCACCCACTGGTCGATCCGTCGGCAGCCCAGGGTCACGGTCCCGCCCGCCGGAGTGTGGCGCAGGGCGTTGTCGAGCAGGTTGCCGAGCACCTGTCCGAACCGGTCGGCGTCGACGCGGACCTGGCCGGCATCGGCGAGCTCGGTGCGCAGGTCTACCCCCTTGGCGGCGTACCGGTCGCGGGCGACGTCGGCGGCCGCGGCAGCCACGTCAGCGGCGGCCATCGGTCGCAGCGTCACGTCGATCCCCTCCTCTGCCTGGGAGACGGCGGACATGTCCTCGGCGAGGCGCCGCAGGCGGCCCGTCGAGCCGCGGATCACCCCGAGCGTGTCGTCGTCCAGGGCTCGGATGCCGTCCTCGACGGCCTCGAGGTGCGCGTCGATCGTGGCCAGGGGCGTGCGCATCTCGTGGGCCAGGTCGGCCAGCATGCTGCGTCGAGTCGACTCGGTCGCTTCGAGCCTCTCCGCGAGGCGGTTGTAGGTCAGTGCGAGGGAGGCGAACTCGCCGCCCAGTCCCGGGTCGGGCACCCGGGCGTCGTACCGTCCGGCGGCGATGTCCGCTGCGGCGGCGGCCACGTTGCCGATCGAGCGCTGCACCCGGCGGCTGAAGTACCACGAGACCGCCAACGCCGCGAGGACCGAGGCGAGCAGCGCCAGAGAGACCGAAAGGACCAGCGCCGAGGCGAAGGCCTCCTCCACGTGACGAGTCTCCTCGGCGGTGTGGGTGTCGCCGGCCTGCTGGAGGTGGTCGCTGAAGATGCTGGGTCCGACGACGGAGGCGACCAACCAAGTGGTCAGGGCGCCGGCCACCAGCACCAGGGCCTGGGCGACCAGGAGCCGAGTGGCGAACCGCGGCCGGGCACGGACCGTGTCCGCCAGGAGTGGGGGGCTGGTCACTGCCCTGTGCCCATCCGGTAGCCGACGCCACGGACGGTCCGGATGAATCGGGCCTGAGTGGCGTCGTCGTCCAGCTTGCGGCGCAGGTGGCCGACGTGCACGTCGACCAGGTGCTCGTCACCGACCCACGAGGGTCCCCAGACGGCGTCGATGAGCTGGCGCCGACTGAACGCCATCCTGGGTCGCTCGGACAGGGCGGCGAGGAGGTCGAACTCGGTGCGCGTCAGCGCCACTGGTTCCTCATCGAGCCATACGTCGCGTCCCAACGGATCGATGACCAGGGCACCGAAGGTGCGAGCACCTTCCAAGGCATCGGACGAGGCTCCCGATGGACGGGGCCTGCGAAGCATGGCCTGGATCCGGGCCATCAGGATCCGGGGGCTGAACGGTTTGGTCAGGTAGTCATCAGCCCCCACCGAGAGCCCGATGAGCGTGTCGACCTCTTCGCTGCGTGCGGTCAGCATCACCACGTAGGCATCGGAGAAGGTGCGCAGCTGCCGACAGACCTCCATTCCGTCCAGGCTGGGCAGACCCAGGTCCAGCACCACGACGTCCGGGTCGACGGCGCGGGCGGCCTCCACCGCCTCGAGCCCGTCATGAACCACCGCCACCTCGAAGCCGTCGCGCTCGAGGTAGCTGCCGATGAGTCCGGCCAGCTGCGTCTCGTCTTCGACCACCATCGCCCGGAGACCGGTTCGGGGGCGGCCACCCGCGGTACCCCCTGCCGGTGAGCCGGCCTTCTCGTCCATGACGTCCTCGCCCATACCCGCCATGGTCTCAGTCCGCTGCCCGGCCAGCCGTAGGTCAGCACCGGCGAGGGCACGTTCTTCAGCGAACCTTCACATGAACGCGACCGGGACACAGTGGTGTCCGGGCAATCGTGGGAGTCACCAAGCCAAGCGAAGGAGCTGAGGACGATGATGGGCTGGTACCACGACGGCATGGGTTGGGGCGGTTGGATCATCATGACCGTGGCCATGGTCGCGTTCTGGGCGTTGGTGGTCTTTGCCGTTCTCGCCCTGTTCCGCACGCAGCGCCCCGGTGGGTCCACCCCGGACCGCCGCGACCCGATGCAGATCCTCGACGAGCGGTTCGCCCGAGGCGAGATCGACGAAGACGAGTACCACGCCCGCAGCAGTGTGCTGCGTGCCTCGGTGCACTAGCCGCTCGCCCCTTCCCGCCTCGCACATCTCGCCTCTCGCCGAACCTGAGTCAGGAGCCCCCACTTGTCCGAGATCACTCGTCGCGCCGTCCTTCGCGGGGCCGCCGGGCTCGCAGGCGTGGCCGCCCTCGGCGGCCTCGCCGCTTGCAATCGGTCCACTGGCACAGCGGTCGGGCCCGCCGCCGACGCGGTAGCAGCGGCGGAGGCGGCGCGCCGGAAGCCCGGAGCTCGGGTGGTCACCGCGCGCCTCACGGCCCAGCCGGTGACCCTCGACCTGGGTGGCCAGACCGTGAGCACGTGGGCGTACGGCGACACCGCGCCGGGACCGCTGCTCCGCGTCGAGGCCGGAGACGTGCTCCGGGTCGACGTCGCCAACCAGCTCCCGGACGCCACGAGCGTGCACTGGCACGGCCTCGCACTGCGCAACGACATGGACGGCGTGCCCGGACTCACCCAAGATCCGATCGCCGCGGGAGAGACGTTCCGCTACGAGTTCACCGCACCTCACCCGGGCACGTACTTCTACCACCCGCACTCCGGAGTTCAGCTGGACCGCGGCCTGTACGGCGTCCTGGTCGTCGACGACCCTCAGGAGCCCGGTGAGTACGACGCCGAGTGGATCGTCGTCCTGGACGACTGGGTCGACGGGACGGGCCGCACCCCGGACCAGGTCCTTTCCGACCTGCAGCAAGCCGGCGGCGACGACTCCATGGGCGGCATGCACGACATGGGCGGCACGGGCATGGAGGGGATGGACCACGGCTCGATGGGCTCTATGGGTGGGATGGAGGTCATGCGGTCGCCCCTGCTCGGTGGTGCCGGGGATATCACCTACCCGTACTACCTGCTCAACGGCCGGACAGCCGCCGATCCGGCGACGCTGTCGGCGAAGCCGGGTCAACGCGTTCGGATCCGCTTCGTCAACGCCGGCTCGGACACGGCGTTCCGGGTCGCCGTCGGTGGGCACCGCATGACCGTCACGCACAGCGACGGCTTCCCCGTCGTGCCGGTGCCCACCGACGCGCTACTGATCGGGATGGGCGAGCGCTTCGACGCCACCGTCACCTTCGGCGACGGCGTGTTCGAGTTGGTTGCCTCGGCCGAGGGCAAACAGGGCCAGGCGCTGGCTGTGATCCGCACCGGCGCCGGTCGCCCGCCCACGGCTGACGTCAAGGTCCGCGAACTGTCGGGCAAGGTACTGCTCGGCACGGCGCTGTCGGCGGTCGAGTCGGCCCGCCTGGACCGACGGTCGGCCGACCGAACCCACGACCTGGTCCTGGGCGGCACCATGGCGCCCTACCGCTGGACCATCAACGGCAAGACCTTCCCCGACACCGACCCGTTGCGGTTGATTCAGGGTGAGCGGGTCCGGCTGCGCTTCGTCAACCAGTCGATGATGTTCCACCCCATGCACGTGCACGGCCACACCTTCGCGCTGAGGGGCGGCGGAGCCCGCAAGGACACGGTCATCGTGCGCCCCATGGCGACCCTCGACGTCGACCTCGAAGCCGACAACCCAGGACAGTGGGCGACCCACTGCCACAACATCTACCACGCCGAGACCGGCATGATGACCACGCTTTCCTACCAGGCACAGGAGTGACGATGTCCGACCACCACGCTGCCGCCGGGGAGGTAGCGGACGACCGCCTCGACGAGTCCCGCGCCGAAAGCACCCCCAACCAGACTTCGCAGAGGCGGGGCGTCCTGGCCACCGCTTGGAGTGCGGTGACCGCTGTGGTGGGCGGCATCATGGGCCTCCTTCCCCACCTGCTGCACCACGTCGGGCTCCTCGGAGGAGCGGTACTGGTGACCGGCGCCACCGGCAACGTCCTGTTCGCCGTACTGGGATTGGTGTTCTCCCTGCCCCTGCTTCGGCGCCTCTACCGGCGCTTCGGCTCCTGGAAGGCCCCCGCCCTCGCTCTGGGCGTGTTCGCGCTGATGTTCTCGCTCTCGGCGTTCGTCATCGGCCCGGCCATTAGCAACGACGATCCGAGTCAGGACCGGGACCGCACCCCCGTGCAGACCCCAGACCCTGACGAGCACGAGGGCCACCACGACTGACGAGCCCTCACGACAACGGCACGAGTCACCGAGGAGGTCCCCATGGACACCGCAGTGGCCCTGGTGCAGGCCTACCTGCACGTCAATGGCTACTTCACCGTCGTCGAGCACCCGGTCCTGGAGAGTCTGCGCGCCGGCCAGGTGCGCACCGTCACCGATCTCGACGTCCTGGCCTATCGCCTTCCCGGTGCCGGCCACGACCTGATCCACGGGCGCTCAGGAACCGTGCCCCAGCGCCTGAGCTCCGAGGTCGACCCGGCCCTCGGCGCGCCGACTGGCCGAGCCGACATGATCGTCGGCGAGGTCAAAGAAGGTCGTGCGCGACTGAACCCGGCTCTGCGCGACCCGGCGACACTAGAGGTCGCGCTCGCGCGGTTCGGGTGCTGCCCCGCCGAGGAGGCCCGAGACGTCTCGCGTCGGTTGCTCGACCATGGCCGCGCAGCCACCAGGGCCGGCCATGAGATCCGGGTGGTGGCCTTCGGCGGCACACCGGGCCAGGTAGAATCTCACAATCCGTGGACAACCGTGCCCATGAACCACTTCGTGGAGTACCTCCAAGCCTATCTCCACGCACACTGGCAGGTGCTGCGCCACGCGCAGATCCACGACGAGGGACTCGCTGTCCTCGCGCTGATGGAGAAGTGGGGGCTCGGCCACAACGCTGCGGATCGCCTCCCCGTCCCGTAAGGAGGCGCGTCATGGCCGAGTGCGAGTGCGACCACCCACATGTACCCCGCCGGGTTGTGCTCACCGGCGGGCCGGGCGCGGGCAAGACGGCCGTCCTGGAACTCGTACGCCGCTCGCTGTGCCGACACGTCAAGATCCTGCCGGAATCGGCAGGAATCGTCTTCGGTGGCGGGTTCCCGCGCGACGACGACGCGGAATGTCGACGCGCGGCGCAACGGGCGATCTTCCACGTTCAGAAGGAACTCGAGGCGACCGGGGACGCCCACAATCCGGCAATCGTGCTGTGCGACCGCGGCACAGTCGACGGGCTCGCGTACTGGCCCGGGCCACCGGGCGACTTCTGGACCTCGACGGCCACCACGCGGGACACCGAGCTGCATCGGTACGACACAGTGCTGCATCTACGCACGCCAACCGCGGACCAGGGCTACAACCACCAGAACCCGCTGCGGACCGAGACGGCCCTCCGTGCGGCCGATGTCGACGCCCGCATCCTGGAGGCCTGGCAGCGCCACCCCCATCGCCACGTCATCCCATCCACCGGCGACTTCCTCGAGAAGGCGACCCGAACCCTGGACCTGCTGCGAGAAGAGCTCCCTGCCTGCTGCGCCAGCCACCTGGACCTCAACGCCGCACCCACCCTCCCTCCCACCTGACATGTGGCCGCCGCGGTGACTCGCCGCCCTTCAGCCCCTCCGAGCACTTCGACGCCACGTGGTTCTTCAGCGAACCTTCACAAGACGGCGCCGGTCACCTTCACCCCGCGGCGAGACCCTCGAAGTGGACCGAGGAGACCAGCGGTCCACCGAAGTTGGAGGAAGTCATGAGTAACCGTTGGAGCATCAACATCACCCCCGCCGAACGCGTCGCTCGCGTCGCCATCGGCGGTCTCGCCGCGATCGCCGGCGCGTTCCTGCTGGGCGGCGCCGCCTCCACCTTGGCGGTCGTCCTCGAGCTGCTACTCGTACTGGCAGGCCTCGACCTGGTCGTCACCGGAGCGCTCGGACACTGCCCGCTCTACGCCAAGCTCGGCCACGTGCCCGCATCCCTGAACGGTAGGACGTCATGAGCACCCCGAACGGCATGGACCGCGAATCCCTCCGCGACTCCCAGCAATGGCCCTACCAGCCAGAGCCCTCGACACCCACCGAGCCCCACCACGCCGGACAGGAGCCCGACGGCGGCGCCCACGGAGCGCACGGTGGTCACGGTGGTCACGGGCTGATGATGATCGTCTGCTGCATCCCCATGCTCGCCATCGCCGGCCTGCTCTTCCTCACCGGCGTAGCAGGTTCCGGCATCATCGTCACGGCTCTGCTGTGCACCGCGATGATGGCGGCCATGATGTTCGCCATGCCCGGCGGGCACGGCGGTCACGGCCACAAGTAGCACGAACGTCGAGCCACGCTCGGCAAACGGAAGTGAGCCACATGAAGGCCAGGGTTGAAGCCTCGGTCCCGGTCACCCGCCGGTTTATCACGACGCATCCGTTCCGCACCGCCGCCGGAGCCGCCGGGATCGGGCTCGCCCTGATGCTCATGCTGCTGCTGGCCGGACTCTGGGTCGGCGTCCAGGACCGCGTCACCACCTACGACGACCACCTCGGTGCCGACCTGGTCGTCGTCCCGGCCGGAACGCGCAACCTCTTCGCCGACCCCGGCGCTCTGCCGGCGCCGGCCGTGGACGCCATCGCCCAGGCCCCTGGCGTGACACGAGCCGCGCCGCTGCGCGGCATGTATCAGATCCTCGAGCTGTCGCACGGCAAGGCTGCCGTGGCCGCGGTCGCCTACGAACCCGGCAGCGGGCTCGGTGGCCCCTGGGCCTTCACCGATGGCCGTGCCCCCGAAGCCCCCGACGAGGTGGCCATCGATGCTTTGTGGGCCGAACAACACGACTTCGCCATCGGCGATCGGCTGCCCATTCTCGGACACCCGATGCGGGTGGTCGGCCTCACCGACGACACCGCACTGTTCATGACCCCGCTGCTGTTCACCACCACGGCCGGGATGGACCAGATGCTGCGGGCTACCGGCACCACCGGAGCGGTGCTGGTCACGACCGCGGACCCCGATGCCGTAGCAGCGCAGCTGCGTGACGAGGGGTACACCGTGCGCACTCCTGCCGAACTGCGGGAGGCGTCCCTGCGACTGGCGACCGACATCTACGGCTCGCCG
This sequence comes from uncultured Nocardioides sp., assembly GCA_964503015.1. Taxonomy (GTDB): domain Bacteria; phylum Actinomycetota; class Actinomycetes; order Propionibacteriales; family Nocardioidaceae; genus Nocardioides. The sequence goes on from CAZDAO010000122.1 coordinate 9,014, forward strand.
GTACGGCTCATGGTGGGCGTGGCCTTCGCAGCCGGCACCCTGATCGTCGCGCTCGTGGCCTACACCCGAGTCACCGAACAACAGCGGGACCTGGGCGTCCTCAAGGCCCTCGGCGCCCGTACTTCTCGGCTCGCAGCCGCGGTGGCGAT
>CAZDAO010000123.1:0-9159 GCA_964503015.1 uncultured Nocardioides sp.
TTTATGCCTTCCAGCGCCTTTGTTACTCCACCCTTGTGGTTGGGGTAGTGTTGGACGCCGCCTCACATACTTTGTGCTGGGGGGGACCCCTGGGGGTGCCCCCACTTCTGCATTTCCAGGCGCTCCGTCGCCCGTCTTCGCGACGACTGAACCGTCAGCTGTCCACAGGCCAGCCGCGACGGCGGTTCTCCACAGCAGCGCCCGTCTGCGCTCCGGGAGTGTCGGCCCCCGCGACGAGGGTGGTGCGCCAGGAGGTGGACTGTGGAGAAGACACAGATCAAGGAACAGGGCGTCGATGAGGCCGCGGCGAACGACGTGCGTCTCGTGGGCCGGGTCACCGGTGAGCCGGCGTCGGTCGAGCTGCCGAGCGGGGACGTCCTGGTGACGTTCCGGATCTCGGTGCCGCGGGTCGGACCCGGCAGCGCGGGGGGACGTCGTCAGGGCGTGGACTCGGTGCCCTGCACGGTGTGGAGCGCCCGGTTGAGACGCAGCGTGCTCGGTTGGCGCGCAGGCGATCTCGTCGAGGTCGGGGGAGCGGTGCGCTGCCGCTTCTTCCAGGCCGGAGGGGCCACGCGGTCGCGTGTGGAGGTCGAGGCATCGACCGCCAGGATCATCCGGCGGTCACCGGCCGCATGAGGACGCCGAGGCTGGGCTTGGGCTGGAACGACGTGGCCTTCTCCGGCAACAGCCGTCCGGACTCGATCAGCGTCTGCACCTGCTCGAAGGCAGGGCTCGGCAGGAGCACAGCGGGCGCGCTGTCCGACGCCGCCGCGAGCGCGTCGTCAACGGTGTGGTGGTGCTGCACCTTGCGCGCGCGGGTGGGGAGCATCGGCAGCGCGCGCTCGTGGAGCCACGCGACCGCCGTCTGGTGGTCGAGGTCTGCGGGAGCGGCTGTGTACCAGTCGGTGCCGTCGGTGAGCACCACGTGCGTGCTGTCCAACGCGCTGAGCGCATGCTGACGGCTGCTGGAGCTCACCTCGGCGCCCGTGCTGCTGACCGCGGTGACGACCTCGGTCAACGTCGTGCCGGCGAGCGTGCGGTGGATGGCGCCGAGGAACAAGGGGGTGTCGTCCTGGTCGACGATCATGGCGAGGCCGGCGTCCCACGCAGTCCCGGGGTGCTCCTCCTGCAGTCGCAGGTAGGCGGCGTATCGGTGATGACCGTCCGCGAGCAGGCACCTGGTCCGCGCCAGCGACTCCGCGACGGTGGCGAGCCGCTCGGCGTCGCGGATGGCCCAGATGCGCTGGCGCTGCCCGGTGCGGTCGAGGTAGCGCCAGCTCGGCTCGGTCTGCGCGACCTCGGCGACCAGGGCCCGCAGCGTCGGGTCGCCGTGGTGGACCAGCAGGATGGGTGCCGGGTTGAGGTCCATCTGGAGCATCCGGTCGGCCAGCTCGCCCGCCTGCTCGGGATGGATGGCCTCGTGGGGCCACACGGCTCGCTCGGCCGGGGCAGTCGCGCGACGCGAGATGTCGAGAGCCCCGACGAGGCCGCGGACGGTGAGTCCGCCGGCCGTGTACTCGTGGAGGTAGATCGCGGGCTCGGGGTCCGAGACGGCACGCCCCTGGTCGATCCAGGTGGCCAGGCGTGCCGCGACGTCACGGTAGGGTCGGGCCAGGGCTCGAGCCGATGCCGGGTCCCCGACGCGCTCGGGAGCCAGCATGACCGCCCGGAACGGGTGGAGAGCGAGGGGCTTCGCGACGTACGGCGGCACGACGGTGAAGTCCATCGGAGCATCGTAGGGGGACACTGGTCACCGTCCGGAGAGGGGTGGAGCATGCTCGAGGAGTCGACGACTCCGGTCCTGGAGTCGCACGACCTGGTGATGTTCGACCTCGACGGGGTCGTCTACGTCAGCGGGCACGCGATCGACGGCGTGTCCGAGCGGATCGAGCGTGTGCGCGCCGCTGGGGCGCACGTCGCGTTCGTGACGAACAACGCCTCGCGCACGCCCGACCAGGTCGCGCAGAAGCTGGTCGGCGTCGGCGTGGCCGCCGAGGGGGCCGACGTGGTCACCTCCGCCCAGGCGGCAGCGCGGCTGCTCGCCGAGCAGCACGGACCGGGCGCCCGGATCCTCCTGCTCGGCGGCGAGGGGCTCGAGGTGGCGCTGACCGAGGCCGGTCTCCAGGCCGTCCGTGACCCCGAGGGCGCGGTCGCGGTCGCGAGCGGCTACGGACCGGACGTCCGGTGGCGCGACATCATGCGCGTCTCCACGTTGGTGCGCGACGGGCTGCCCTACGTCGCGAGCAACACCGACATGACGATTCCGACGGCCTACGGACTGGCCCCTGGCCACGGAGTGCTCGTGAAGACGATCACCGGCTTCGCCGGGGTCGAGGCCACGGTCGCGGGCAAGCCGCAGCGGCCGCTGATGGAGGAGACGGTGCTGCGGGTGGGTGGCGACCGCCCGATCATGGTCGGTGACCGGCTCGACACCGACATCGAGGGGGCTCACGCCCTCGGCGTACCGTCGCTGCTGGTGCTGACCGGCGTGACCTGGCTCGAGCAGCTCGTCGCGGCGACCCCCGAGCGGCGACCGACCTACATCTCACCCACCCTGGAGGGCCTCTTCGAGCCCCAGCCGGTGCCCGCCGAGGAAGGCGGCGCGGTCAGGCTCGGAGGCTGGACCGCCACCGTCCCGGAGGGTCGACTCGTGGTCGAGGGGCAGGGCAGCGAGGCCGACTGGTGGCGGGTCGCGGCAGTGGCCGGCTGGCGACACCTCGATGGGGACGGCACCCCGGTCGAGGTCTCCGACACGACCCCGCCCGGACCCGGCCGGCAGCTCGGTGCCGAGTAGGCTCGCCGCCATGGACCAGGTCCCCGACTCCTCCGCTCCCGAGCCGCACCAGGTCGCAGGCACCGGAGGCGGCGAGGCTGCTCCAGAGTCCGGTCCGGAGTCCCGTCCGGTGTCCCGCTCACCGATCGACTTCGAGTCGACCGGTGTCGAGACCGTCGACCGGGTCCTGGCCGAGGTGGCCGCCATCGGCGACCGCCCGGTGGGGGAGCACGTCGAGGTGTTCGAGCGCGCCCACGAGCAGCTGCGGCGAGCCCTCGACGCCCAGACCGACCCGGCCGACGGCGGCCAGGGCGCCTGACGCATCGTGCCCCCTCGACGACTTCGCCTCGACCAGGAGCTGGTCCGTCGCGGCCTGGCCCGCTCGCGCGAGCACGCGAGCGAGCTGGTGGCCGCCGGCCGGGTGACGGTGTGGGGGGCGCCGGCCACCAAGCCGGCGACCGGGGTGACCACCGACGCCGCCATCGTGGTGCGGGAGGACCCGTCCTCGGTCGACTACGTCTCCCGCGGCGGTCACAAGCTCGCGGGCGCGCTCGCGGCATTCGCCGCCCATGGCCTGAGGGTCGAGGGCAGGCGCTGCCTGGACGCAGGAGCCTCGACCGGGGGGTTCACCGACGTGCTGCTCCGGGCCGGGGCCCGTGAGGTGGTCGCCGTCGACGTCGGCTACGGCCAGCTGGCGTGGTCGCTGCAGAGCGACGAACGGGTGGTCGTCCACGACCGCACCAACATCCGTGAGCTGACCCCGGAGATCGTGGGGGAGCCCGTCGACCTCGTCGTCGGCGACCTGTCCTTCATCTCCTTGGCCCTCGTCCTGGACCCCTTGCTGTCGGTCACGCGTCAGGACGGCGCGCTGGCCCTGATGGTCAAGCCGCAGTTCGAGGTCGGCAAGGAGCGGGTCGGCAAGGGCGGGGTGGTGCGGGACCTGGCCCTGCGCGCCGAGGCCGTCACCGCCATCGCCGACCTGGCCGCCGCGCGCGGGTGGGGCGCGGTGGCGGTGACCGTCAGTCCGCTGCCCGGCCCGTCGGGCAACGTCGAGTTCTTCCTGCTGCTCCGTCACGGCGAGGCCCGGATCGACGCCGCCGACATCCGCGCCGAGGTGGATCGTGCGGCCTCGCTGGGGGTGGCGGGTGAGAGGGTGGACCCGTGACTGCCGACAGCCCGGTGCGCCGCGTGCTCGTGCTCGCCCACACCGGACGTGCCGAGGTGCGCGAGGTCGCGCGCGCCTGCGTCCAGGCGCTGACCCAGCACGGGATCGCCGTACGCCTCCTGGCCGACGAGGCCGCCGACCTCGGACTCGGACCGGACCCGCTGGCCGAGGGCCTGGTGGAGACCACCGTCGCCGAGGACGTCCCGGGTGAGGGCTGTGAGCTCGTCCTGGTGATCGGCGGGGACGGGTCGATCCTGCGCGCGGCCGAGCTCACCCACGCCACCAGCACCCCGCTGCTCGGCGTGAACCTGGGCCACGTCGGCTTCCTCGCCGAGGCCGAGCAGGAGGACGTCGAGTCGACCATCAACGCGATCGTGCGCCGCGCCTACACCGCGGAGGACCGGCTGACCCTCGACGTCCGGGTCGTCAACGGCAAGGACGTCCTCTTCTCGACCTTCGCCCTCAACGAGGCCAGCGTCGAGAAGGCGGCCCGCGAGCGGATGCTCGAGGTCGTCGTCGAGGTCGACGGCCGACCGTTGTCGCGGTGGGGCTGCGACGGCGTCGTCTGCGCCACCCCGACCGGGTCGACGGCCTACAACTTCAGCGCCGGCGGACCGGTCGTGTGGCCCGAGGTCGAGGCCCTGCTGATGGTGCCCCTGAGCGCGCACGCGCTGTTCGCCCGGCCGATGGTCGTGGCGCCGACCTCGGTGCTCGCCATCGAGGTGCTCGCCAACACCGAGGGGTCAGGAGTGCTCTGGTGCGACGGCCGGCGCTCGGTCGACCTGCCGCCGGGCGCGCGGATCGAGGTGCGCCGCGGCGAGCGACCGGTGCGGCTGGTCCGACTGCACCAGGCGCCGTTCACCGACCGGCTGGTGGCGAAGTTCGACCTGCCGGTCGAGGGCTGGCGCGGCGCCGCGGAGCGCCGGCGCCGGGACAACGGTGACGCCGATGCTTGAGGAGCTGCGGATCAGCTCGCTCGGCGTGATCGACTCCTCGACGCTCGAGCTCGGTCCCGGGCTGACGGTGATCACCGGTGAGACCGGTGCCGGCAAGACGATGGTGGTCACCGCGCTCGGCCTGCTGCTCGGGGGGCGCGCGGACTCGGGCGCCGTGCGCTCCGGCGCCAAGCAGGCCCGGGTCGAGGGCGTCGTGGCGGCCGGATCGCTGGCCGACTTCCGCGAGGCCGTCGAGGACGCCGGCGGCGAGGTCGAGGACGACCAGGTGGTGCTGGCCCGCAACGTGGCGGCGCAGGGACGCTCGCGCGCGTGGGTCGGCGGCGCCGCGGTGCCGGTCACGACCCTCGCCGAGCTCGCCGAGCCGCTCGTCGCCGTGCACGGCCAGTCCGACCAGCACCGGCTGCTCAAGGCGGGCGCGCAGCGCGCCTCGCTGGACCGGTTCGGTGGAGCGGCGCTCGCGGAGACCGCAGCGGCGTACGCCACCGCGTGGGCGGAGCTCGCCCAGACCGAACGCACTCTCGCCGACGTCGTCGGCTCGGCTCGGGAGCGTGCCCGCGAGGCCGACCAGCTGCGCTTCGGGCTGGCCGAGGTCGAGGCCGTGGACCCCCGGCCCGGTGAGGACGCGGAGCTGGCGTCGGAGGAGACCCGGCTCGGGTTCGCCGACACGCTGCGCACGGCCGCCGAGCAGGCGCGCGAGGCCCTGTCCAGCGACGAGGGCGCCGTCGACGCGCTCGCGACGACCGGCGCGGCCCGACAGGCGCTCGAAGGGGTCCGGGAGCACGACGCCACCGCCGGAGAGCTCGCCGACCGCCTCGCCGAGCTCAACCACCTCCTGGTCGACGTGGCGGGCGACGTCGCGTCCTACGCCGCGTCCCTCGAGACCGATCCGGCCCGGCTGGCGGCCGTGTCGGAGCGGCGGTCGGCGCTGACGGCCCTCACGCGGAAGTACGGCGAGACGATCGACGAGGTGCTCGCGTGGGCCGAGGAGGGGGCGAAGCGGCTGCTCGACCTCGAGGACACCGACGGGCAGATCACCGAGCTGGAAGCCCGCCGCGACCGCATCCGGAGCGAGCTGGGCGGGCTGGCTGCCCGACTCAGCGACCAGCGGGCCGAGGCGGCGACGCGCCTCGGCACGGCGGTGAGCGACGAGCTCACCTCGCTGGCCATGCCCCATGCGACCGTGACCATCGCGGTCACCCAGCAGGAGGTGCCGGCTCCGGCGACGCCGTCCGGTCCGGTCCTGCTGGTCGGCGACCGCTGGCTCCGCGCGACGTCGCACGGCGTCGACGACGTGGAGTTCCTGCTCGCCGCCAACACCGGCGCCGACGCGCGCCCGCTCCACAAGGGCGCGTCCGGCGGTGAGCTCTCGCGGGTGATGCTCGCCCTCGAGGTCTCCCTCGCCGAGACCGGCTCCGTGCCGACCTTCGTCTTCGACGAGGTGGACGCCGGGGTCGGGGGGCGCGCCGCGATCGAGGTGGGCCGCCGGCTGGCCGCGCTCGCCCGCACCTCCCAGGTGCTGGTGGTGACGCACCTGCCGCAGGTGGCGGCGTACGCCGACCGCCACGTCGTGGTGCACAAGTCCAGCGACGGGTCCGTCACGACGTCCGGCCTGGTCACCCTCGACGAGGGCAGCCGCGAGCAGGAGCTCTCCCGGATGCTGGCGGGCGTCGAGGACTCCGAGAGCGCCCGCGCCCACGCTCGTGAGCTGCTCGACGCCGCCGCGCCCGAGCGGGCGTGCCTCCCCGAAGGGCAGGGACGCGGCTGAGACCATGGCGCGGTCATGAAGTTCGCAGTCCGCCCCCGTCCAGCCCCCGCCCTCCCGGGCGTGCACGGGCCCGCCCGCGTCCACCGGCGCACGGCCAGCGTCCTCGGCCGGCTCCAGGCCGGTGACGTCGCTGTCATCGACCACACCGACATGGACCGTGAGACCGCGCAGTCGTTCGTGGACGCCGGTGTCGTGGCCGTGGTCAACGCCGGCCCGATGATCTCCGGCCGCTACCCCAACCTCGGTCCCGAGCGGCTCGTCGAGGCGGGCGTGCTCGTCGTGGACGGCGCCGGCCCCGAGGTGTTCGACCGGGTCAAGGACGGCACCGCCCTCCGCATCGACGGGGGAGAGGTCCACGCCGGTGACGACCTGGTCGCGACGGGCCGCGAGCTCACCGAGGAGCTGGTCCGCAGGGAGATGGGCGAGGCCCGCAGTGGCCTCGCCGCCCAGCTGGACAACTTCACCCACAACACCACCGAGTTCCTGCGTCGCGAGCAGGACCTGCTGCTGCACGGGCACGGCGTGCCGCAGACCGCCACGGAGATGGCCGGGCGCCCGGTGGTCGTGGTGGTCCGGTCGCACGGCTGGGAGGACGAGCTGCGCGGGATCAGGCCGTTCGTCCGCGAGCAGAAGCCGGTGCTGGTCGCGGTGGACCGAGGCGCGGACGCCCTCGTCGGCGCCGGCCACACCCCTGACGTGGTGGTCGTCACCGGCGGCAGCGACGACCTCCCCAGCGCCGCGGTGCTCCGCAAGGCTCGCGACGTCGTCGTGCTCGTCGAGCGCGGCGCACCCCGCAGCGTCACCGAGCCGTTCGAGCGGCTCGGCGTACGGGCCCTGCGGTTCGAGACGACCGCGACGACCGAGGACGCCGCGCTGCTCCTGGCCTCCGCCCGCGACGCAGCGCTCGTCGTCGGCGTCGGCATGCACGCGACGCTCGACGAGTTCCTGGATCGCCGTCGTGCCGGGCTGGCCAGCACGTTCCTGACCCGGCTCAAGCTGGGCCCCGACCTCGTGGACGCCGCCGCACTGCCCCGGCTCTACGACGGTGCGGTCCGGCCGCGGCACCTGCTCGGTGCCGTCGTCGCCGGCGTGGTCGCGGTCGCCGCGGCCGTCAGCGTCACACCCGTGGGCCAGCAGTGGGTCGACGACGCGTCGCCTGCCGTCTCCCGCACCACCACAGACCTGCTCGACAACGTCCGAGGAATGCTCCCGTGATCACCCTGCGTCACCATGTGCTCACCATCGTCGCCGTCTTCCTGGCGCTCGCGGCCGGCATCGTCCTCGGCGGCGGGCCGCTGTCCGACGTCGGTCCCACGGTGGCCACGGCCGGGAAGGAGAAGGAGGCCGCACCCGTCGGGGTCAGCCCGCAGGCGACCTACAGCGAGTCGTTCCTCACGGCGGTGGGCCCGTCGATGCTCGGGGGGCGCCTGGCCGACCGGTCGGTGGCCGTGGTGACCGTGCCGGGCGCCGACGAACGGATGGTGACGGCGCTCGCCGAGGGCATCTCCGCCGCCGGCGGCTCGGTCAGCGCCCGCTACTCGCTGACCGAGGACCTCGTCGACCCGTCCCAGAAGTCGCTGGTCGACACCCTCGGCAGCCAGCTGCTCACGCAGCAGGCCGAGGACGCAGTGGACGCCGAGGCGTCGACGTACGACCGCATGGGGCAGCTGATCGGGCTCGCCGTGGCCAGCAAGGTCGCCGAGGGGGAGGACGTCAACGGCAAGGCCCGCGCGATCCTGGACGCGGTCACCGGCGCCGGCCTCGTGGCCGAGCCCGGCAAGGTCGCGACGCGCGCGCCGCTCGTGCTGCTGGTGCTCGGCACCGACGCCGACGACGAGGGCGCGGACGCGGTCCTGGCCGGCCTCGCCGAAGGACTCGGCCGTCAGGCCACGGGAGTCGTGGTCGCCGGCACGACCGACGACGGCGGGTCGGGCCAGCTCGGCCGGCTCCGGGGTGACCCCGCTGCCGCCTCCGTCGCGAGCGTCGACGGCATCGACACGACCGCCGGCCGGGTGGCGACGGTCGTCACCCTCCAGCGTGCCCTCGGCACGCAGGGCGGGTCCTTCGGTGCGTCGGGTTCGGACGGACCGCTTCCTCTCGGGTAGGATCGAAGCCCGTGAAGAGCCGCACGCCGACCAAGCACGTATTCGTGACTGGAGGCGTCGCCTCCTCCCTCGGCAAGGGGCTCACCGCCTCCAGCCTGGGCAACCTGCTCAAGGCGCGCGGCCTGCGCGTCACGATGCAGAAGCTCGACCCGTACATCAACGTGGACCCGGGCACCATGAGCCCGTTCCAGCACGGCGAGGTCTTCGTCACCGAGGACGGCACCGAGACCGACCTCGACCTCGGCCACTACGAGCGCTTCGTGCGCACGACCACGGGCCGCAACAGCAACTTCACGACCGGCCGGATCTACGAGCGGGTTATCGCCCGCGAGCGCCGCGGCGACTACCTAGGCGCGACGGTCCAGGTCATCCCGCACATCACCGACGAGATCAAG
>CAZDAO010000124.1:0-2109 GCA_964503015.1 uncultured Nocardioides sp.
CTTCGGCTGGATGCACCAGGTCTGCTGACAGTCCCTTCGCTGGTCGACACCCCTCGGTGGTCGAGGTGCGAGCAACTACCCCTCGGTGGTCGAGGTGCGAGCGACACCCCTCGGTGGTCGAGGTGCGAGCGGAGCGAGCCTCGAAACCCCAAGGGCGCCCCGATAGCCTCGACGGGTGAGCACGGCCGACCCGCAGACCGACCCCGCCCAGTCCACCTGCGCCGGGTCGGTGGCCTTCGAGGCGCAGAGCCCGCGCTCCCTGCGCGACTTCATGCGCACCGAGTCCGCCTCCGCCGGCCTGCTGGTGCTGGCCTCCCTCGCCGCGCTGGTGTGGGCCAACTCGCCGTGGTCGCCGTCCTACGTCGAGCTGTGGCACACCGAGCTGTCCATCCGCCTCGCCGACGGTGGGATCACGATGGACCTGCACCACTGGATCAACGACGGCCTGATGGTCGTGTTCTTCTTCGTGATCGGCCTCGAGGTGCGCAAGGAGTTCGCGATCGGCGAGCTCACCGACCGCAGCCGTGCCGTCGTCCCCCTCGTCGCCGGTATCGCCGGCATGCTCGTGCCGGCCGCGATCTTCCTCGCGCTCAACTCCTCGGGGGAGGAGGCGGCCGGGTGGGGCGCGGTGATCGGCACCGACACGGCCTTCCTGCTCGGCGTGATGGCGCTGGTCGGGCCGGCGGTCTCCACGCAGCTGCGGATCTTCCTGCTGACGCTGACCGTCATCGACGACATCGTCGCGGTGAGCGTGATCGGGATCGTGTACTCCGACGACCTCTCGTTGGGGGCGCTGGTCGTCGCGGCCGCGTGCCTCGTCGTCCTCGCGGTGCTCGACCGCGCCGGCGTGTGGCAGGCGGCGCCCTACGTCCTGATCGTCCTCGTGCTGTGGATCGCCACCCTCGAGTCCGGCGTGCACGCCTCGATCGCCGGCATGCTGAGCGGCCTGCTGGTCCCGGCGCTCGACCCGCGACGCTCGGACGTCGAGGAGGCGGCGCAACGGTTCCGGGCGTTCCGGCAGTCGCCGATGCCCGGCGTCCAGCGTGCGGCCCGCCGCTCGCTCACCCGCGCGATCTCGGTCAACGAACGGCTGCAGGAGGCGCTGCACGGCCCGACCAGCCACGTCGCCGTACCCGTCTTCGCGCTGGCCAACGCCGGGGTCGACCTGCGCGACGGCGTCCTGGGCGATGCCTTCGGCTCGACCCTCATGTGGGGCATCGTGCTCGGCCTCGTCGTGGGCAAGGCGGTGGGCATCTTCGCGGGTTCCTTCGCCAGCGTGCGCCTCGGCTGGGGCCGGCTGCCGCAGGGCGTCGGGCTCGGCCACACGCTGGCGGGTGGCGCGCTGTCCGGCATCGGGTTCACGGTGTCGCTGCTGATCATCAGTCTCGCCTTCGAGTCGACCCGGCTGCAGGACCAGGCCCGCGTCGGCGTGCTGCTCGCCGCGGTCCTCGCCAGCCTGGCCGGGTGGGCGGCCTTCCGCTTCTCCGCGCGGGTGCTCGGCCAGGACGACGCCGCGCTTCCGCGCACGCTCAGTCGGCCGGTGGACCCGGCGCGCGACCACGTCCTGGGTCCGGTCGACGCGCCCCTCACGCTGGTCGAGTACCTCGACTACGAGTGCCCCTTCTGTGCCCGCGTGAGCGGAGTCGGCGACGAGCTCCGCGCGCACTTCGGCGACCGGCTGCGCTACGTCACCCGCCACCTGCCGCTGCCGGTCCACCCGCACGCCGAGCTCGCCGCGCTCGCCGCGGAGGCGGCCGCGCGTCAGGGCCGCTTCTGGGAGATGCACGCCGTGCTCTTCGCGCACCAGGACGAGCTCGAGCTCGAGGACCTGGTCGGCTACGCCGCCGACGTCGGGCTCGACGTCGAGCAGTTCATGCGCGACCTCGACGACGACGAGCTCGCCCGCCACGTGGAGCACGACGTGGCCTCCGCGGAGGAGAGCGGCGTACGGGGCACGCCGACGTTCTTCGTCGGCGACACCCGTCACGTCGGCCCGTACGACGCGCGCAGCCTGATCGCCGCGCTGGAGGCCAGCCGGTCGGGCTCTCCCCTCGGCGGCTGAGCCCGGTCGCCCGGGCCAGGACCGCCGCACGTGTCCGACTTCTGGCC
>CAZDAO010000124.1:2209-9156 GCA_964503015.1 uncultured Nocardioides sp.
CTGGACCCGTCCGTCGAGGGCCAGGACCGCCGCACGTGCGCGCCCCCGACCTCGGCCGATCGGCCGACCCGGTCCGGCCTCCGGGCCGATCCGCGCGCGACCGGACGCGGCGAGGCTCGTCGCCATGACGACGACCGCGCTCCGACCCGCCGCCCCGCCCCGGACCCGGCGGGAGTGGTGGATCCCGGCGAGCCTGCTCGCGCTCACCTTCGTGCCGGTGGCCGCCGGTGCCGCCCGGCTGGTCGACCTGTCCTCGGGCCGCACGGAGGAGAACGCACGGTTCTTCGACCTGCCGGTCCCGATCATCGTCCACATCATCGGAGCGACCCTCTTCTGCGTGCTCGGTGCGTTCCAGCTCATGCCGTCGTTCCGGCGACGCCGGCCGGCGTGGCACCGCTGGAGCGGCCGGGTGCTGGTCCCGGCGGGGCTGGCGGCCGCGCTCAGCGGCATGTGGATGGCCGCGTTCGCCGAGCTCCCCGTGCACGACAACACCGCGCTCATGTGGATCCGGCTGCTCTTCGGCTCGGTCATGGTGGCGGGCCTGGTGCTCGGGCTGGCGGCGATCCGTCGCCGTGACGTGCGCTCGCACCAGCGCTGGATGGCCCGGGCGTACGCCGTCGGGCAGGGCGCCGGCACGCAGGCCGTCGTGCTCGGGCCGATGGTGCTCCTGGTCGACCAGCCGGGCGGCACGCTCAAGGCGAGCGGCATGGCGTTCGCGTGGGTGCTCAACCTGGTGGTGGCGGAATGGCTGGTGCGCCGTTCGCAGACGCGTCAGTCGAGGCGGCGGGTCTGATACGCCCACAGGGCGAGCTCGACCCGGTTGCGGGCGCCGAGCTTCATCATCAGCGCGCCGAGATGGGTCTTCACCGTGCTCAGCGAGATGAAGAGCTCGGCCGCGACCTCGTGGTTGGTGAGCCCGCGGGCGACGGCGACGAGCACCTGCTCCTCCCGGTCGGTCAACGGGGAGGTGGGCTGCGCCGGCGCGTCGCGGTCGGCGTACGTGCGGAGCAGGCGGGTGGTGACCGTCGGCGCGATCAGCGACCCGCCGTCGGCGGCGGCGCGGACGGCATGGGTGAGCAGCTCCGGCCCGCAGTCCTTGAGCAGGAAGCCCCGGGCGCCGGCGAGGAGGGCGCCGTAGACGTACTCGTCGAGGTCGAAGGTCGTCACCACCACGACCGCGATCGGGTCCGGCACGTCGGGCCCGGCGAGCGCACGAGTGGCCTCGATGCCGTTGAGCCGCGGCATGCGGATGTCGAGCAGGCAGACGTCGGGCCGGACGGTACGCGCCTGCTCCACGGCGTCCTGGCCGTCGACCGCCGTCGCGACGACCTCGATGCCGTCCTGCGCGCCGAGGATCATCGCCAGCCCCGTGCGGACGATCTCCTGGTCGTCGGCGACGAGGACGCGCAGGCTCATCGGGTCTCCTCCGCAGGCAGCGTCGCCGTCACGCGCCAGCCACCGCCGGGCGCCGGCCCGGCGACGAGGGTGCCGCCGAGGAGGGCGGCACGCTCGGTCATCCCGACCACGCCGAAGCCGTGGCCGGGACGTGCCGGGGGACGTCCGTCGTCGGTGACGACGAGCTCCACGTCGTCCTGGCTGCGGCGCACGTCGACCCGGACCGACGTCGCGCCCTCGGCGTGGCGCCGGGCGTTGGCGACGGCCTCCTGGGCGATCCGCTGCAGCGCCGCGCCGAGCGTGGGGGAGAGGTCCTCGAGCCCGTCGGCGAGGTGCACCTCGACCGCGGGCCCGGCGCCCGCCGGTGCGGCGAGCCCGGCGAGGTCGTCGAGCGGTCGGTCGGCGACGTCGTCGTCGGTGCGGAGCATCCGCACCACCTTGCGGGTCTCGGCGAGCGTGCGGGTGGCCTCCTCGTCGATGCGCCGCAGCGCGTCGCGAGCCGCCTCCGGCTTCGCGTCGGCGACCGCCAGCCCGGCCTGGGCGCTGATCGCGATCGCGGTGAGGTGGTGGGCGACGGTGTCGTGCAGGTCGCGCGCGAGACGCTCGCGCTCCTGCTGGCGTACGACGTCGAGCTGGCGCGTGCGCAGCAGCGCGCGGGCGCGGACGGCGGCTCCGACCGCAGCCGCCGCCACGACGACGGCCGAGCCGCCGATGCGGTCGGCCGCCGGCAGCGGTTGCGTGGCCAGGGACGTGCCGGCGACGACGAGGAACAGGCCGAGCCCGACCACGGCGTCGCGTCCCCGGGCCCACCGGGTGAGGGAGTAGGGGATGAGCAGGCCGACCACCGCGGTGTTGAGGTCGTCGGGCTCGCCACCCGCGCCCATCCAGCCGGCGAGCATCGGCGGCACGGTGACGGCCGCGAAGACGGCCGACATCAGCAGCGGACGCGTCCGTCGTACGAGCACGGTCGGCAGCCACACCAGGAACGTCGCCAGTGACAGCCACCGCCCGTCCATGTCGGTGCGGAGCACGGTCGCCTCCACAGCGGCCAGCACGCCCACGAGCGCCACGAACGCGCGGTCCCACCAGGTCGCCGGGTGGGCGTCCGGCGGTGCAGGCACGCGCCACAGCGACCGGACGAGGGTGAGCATGGCGAAACGGTAGTGGCCCCTGGGCGCCGCCGGATCGGCCGGATGGCCGAGGGGACACGTGTCCGAGACCTCGCCCTCTCCAACGTCCGTGCAGGGCCACCTCCCGGACACGTGTGGGCCCGGTTGGCCCGGATACGATGTCGGGCCTGCGTCTCCCGGAGAGCCGGTACCGATCGCGGCTCCGTCGTCACGCCCCGCCGCGTGTCGCGCGGTTCGAACCGATGCGGTGCGCCGCCCGTATCCTCGTGGGGTGACGACGTACCAGCGCCCGCAGGCGCCGCCGGCGGGGCTGACCGTGGGGGGCTACACGCTGCGCGCCCGCCTCGGCGAGGGCGGCATGGGCGTGGTCCACCTCGGCCAGAAGCCGGGGGAGCGGCCGGTCGCCATCAAGGTGCTGCGCCCCCACGTGGTCGGCGACGACGAGGCGCGGCGCCGGCTGGCGCGTGAGGTGAGCTCGCTGACCCGCATCCGCAGCCGTCGCATCGCCGAGATCGTCGACGCCGATCCGTGGGGGGACATCCCCTTCGTCGCCACCCGCTACGTCCCGGGCCTGTCCCTGCACGACCACGTGCAGGAGGAGGGGCCGCTGTCCGGCGACGACCTGCTGTGGTTCGCCGACTGCCTGGCCGAGGCGCTCGAGGCGGTCCACTCGGTCGGCGTGCTGCACCGCGACGTGAAGCCGTCCAACGTGATCATGGAGGGCCGCACCCCGATCCTGATCGACTTCGGCCTGGCCCGGGTCGCCGAGGACTCCCGGATCACCATGAACGGCTGGCTGCTCGGCACGCCCGGCTACCTCGCGCCCGAGATCCTCCACGGCGACGACGCGAGCGTCGCCTCCGACGTGCACGCGTGGGCGGCCACGGTGGCGTACGCCGGGACCGGTCGCGCGCCGTTCGGGCGCGGGCCGTCGGTGGCGATCATGGACCGGGTCCGCCGCGGTGAGCACGACCTGACAGGCCTCGACCCCGAGGTGTGCGAGCTGGTCGAGGCGGCGCTCTCACCGGCCGGCGAGGACCGGCCGACGCTGGAGGAGGTGCGCGACTGGATCGAGGACCTCGCCGACGGCGAGCCGCGCGAGCCCCGCGCGCAGGCGCACCCGGTCACGCTGCCCTACGTCGCCGCCGCCCAGCAGGGCTACGCCGCGCCGACCGAGGTCGACACCCCGCCCGCGGAACCGGTGCACTGGTCCTCCGACTGGGACTCGCCCGTGCCGGGCTTCCCCGACGACGCCGGACCCGCGGGCGACGCGTACACCGTCCCGCAGCGGCAGACCCGCGTCCTGCCCGACGGCAGCACTGAATACGTCTCGGCCGAGTACGGCCCGGCGTCGCGCGAGCGCGTCCCTGCGGGCGAGCGCGTACGCCGCTCCCTGCTGCTGCTCGCCGGAGGCGGCGTGGTCACCGGTGCCATCGCCGTCGCCCCGTGGATCGCGCTCGCCGTGGTCGCGGTGACCGTCTGGATCCTGCGCACCGGCTCGATCGCTGCCGGCTCGTCGGCCGCTCGCCGCAACCGCCGCGGTGCCCGGTGGTACGACGGCATCCAGGTGGTGCTCGCCGCCCCCTGGCACGTCGTGGCCGGGCTCGGCGGGACCGTGCTGCTGCTCTTCTGGAGCCTCGGCATCGCCGTGGCCGTCGCCCTGGTGTGCTTCGCCGCGTCGCTGTCGATGACGACGTCACTGACGGCGATCGGCGCGGCCTTCGCGCTCGGCACCTGGTGGGGTCCTGGCTCGGAGCGCCTGCAGTCGCCGATCCATCGCGTCGTCGACCCGCTCGCACGTCGCGGCGTGCCGTGGCTGATCGTCACCCTGCTCGTCGCCGCGCTCGCCTCGGGCCTCGGCGCCGGGGTCGCGGCGCAGGGCACCGACTGGACGCCCGACGACTCGGCGCCCTTCTCCGACGTGCGCCTGCCCGGCTGGCTCTGAGCCGCGTCGGCTCAGGCGGGAGCGAGCGTCGCCCGCATCGCCGCGATGTGGGCGGGCGTCGACCCGCAGCAGCCGCCGACCAGGTCGATGCCGAGACCGGCGAGCCGCTGCGCGTGCGCGGCCAGGTCGCCGGGCGTGGCGTCGTACTCGAAGTGGTCGCCGACGACCTGGGGCAGCCCGGCGTTGGACTGCGCGACCAGCAGCACGTCGCCGGTGCGCGCCTCGACCATCTCGGCGGCGATGAGCTCCATCTCCGCAGGCCCGCGGCCACAGTTCGCGCCGACAGCGTCGGCGCCCGCGGCGGCCAGGTGCGCCACCGCCTCGCCGGGACGGACGCCCATCATGGTGCGCACGTTGGTGTCGAAGCTCATCGTCACGACGACGGGCAGGTCGGGCGCGACCTCGCGCGCTGCGGCCAGGGCCGCGTCGGCCTCGCCGAGGTCGCTGAGCGTCTCGACCAGCACCAGGTCGATGCCGCCCTCGACCAGCCCCGCCAGCTGCTCAGCGAAGATCGCCTGGGCCTCCTCCGGTGTCATCGCGCCGAGCGGGGCCAGGAGCTCGCCGGTGGGACCGAGGTCGCCGGCCACCAGCAGCCCACGCGGCTCGGCCACCGAACGGGCGACCCGGGCAGCGTTGCGGTTCACCTCGAGGAGACGGTCGGCCAGACCGTGCATGTCGAGCCGTGGGCGGGTGCCGCCGAACGTGTTGGTCGTCAGGATGCGCGATCCCGCGTCGGCGTACGCCGTGTGCGCCGCGCGGACCGCGTCCTGGTTCTCCAGGTTCCAGAGCTCGCCGGGGGCACCGTCCTCCAGGCCGCTGTCCTGGAGCAGCGTGCCCATGCCGCCGTCGAGCAGGACGGGGCGGTCGGCGCCGAGCAGCGCTGCGAGCCGGTTCACCGGGTGAGCCCGTCGAGGTAGCCGGCGACCCGCTCGGCCGGCCAGTCGGCCTCCAGCTCGGTCACGACGCGGTCGAGCACGTCGGCGGGAGCGCCATCGGCCTCGGTCCACGGCGAGCGTTCCCAGCCCGCGAGGTAGTCGTCCGATCCGGTGTCGCCGAGCCGCATCGCGGCCTCGTCGATCGCCTCCTGGAAGCGGGCAGCCAGGGCGGCCTTCACCGTCTCCTCGCCCGACCGGGCAGTGACCATCGACGGCAGCTCGCGCCAGCGCGTCACCTGGTAGTCCGTCATGTCGGGAGCCTAGGTCGGCCGTGCCGGTCCCGGCGAGGGCGTCCGCCGGGTGAACGGGCCGGCTGTGACGAGGTTCGCCGTTCAGGTCGGCGGAACGGGGTACGTAGCGTCCGCAGGTCACACACGAGCACTGACACGAGGAGGGCCCATGGCCGAGCAGCCGGACATCGACACCGAGATCGGGACCGACCCCGCCGTCGACGTCACCGGGGACGCGACCGACAACGAGAGCTACCACGGCTACAGCGTCGACGACGAGACGCAGCCGCAGGGCGAGGGCGACAGCCTGGTCGACGACCGCGGGCTGGCCGAGCCGCTCGACGAGGGCTACTCGCCGCCGGAGAAGTGGTCGGCGGCCCAGGGCTACGGCAACACCCCGCTCGAGGAGAGCCAGGGCGAGTCGCTCGAGCAGCGCACGGACCAGGAGGTCCCCGAGCCCGACCCGTACGAGGTCGCGCAGGACGAGGCCGAGCGCGGGGACCTGGCTCCGCTCGTGGTCGAGGACAGCACGGACGGCGAGACCGTGCAGGCCGACCTGGACGCCGCCGAGGCGGACGGCGACCGTGCCGGACGCCTCGTCGCCGAGGACGAGGGCGTGCGCACCGACACCGAGAAGGACCTCGTCGCCACCGACGTGGGCATCGACGGCGCCGCCGCCGGCGCCGAGGAGGCCGCCGTGCACGTGGAGGAGGACCCGCTCGCCGAGGACCCGGTGCTCCTCGACTCCGAGGTCGTCGACGAGGAGCCCGACGGCACCAGATGAGCCCCACGTGAGCCGGCTGCTGGAGCCGGTTCAGAGGACCGAGAAGCCGGCCGGGAGACCCTCCCGGCCGGTGGCGGCCCGCAGCAGCGTCGCCGCCACCCCCTCCTCGACGGCGAGCGCGGCCACCAGGTCGAGCGCCTGCGCCGCCGGGCGCGGTGGCGGCTCGGAGGGTACGCCGAGCGCCGTGGCGAGATCGACGGTGTGGACCACCAGCTCGAACGTCCGCGTCGGCAGGTAGTCGACGAGCCGCATGCCGCCCGCCACGGTGGTGAGGACCTCCTCGCCGTGGCACCGCTCGACCCGCGCGAGCACGCGGTCCGCGACAGCCGCCACCTCGTCGGCCACGGCAGCCGGGTCGGGGCCCAGCGCCTCCCCGGCCTGGCGTCCGCGCTCGGCGACGGCCGCGTCGTCCGCCGCCTGCCTGGCCCGCCGGAAGTACTCCACCGCCGACTCCACGTCCACCTGACCGGCAGGCCGGTCGAGGTAGGACTCGACGGTCAGCAGCGCCCGGCTGGTGTGGCCGACCAG
>CAZDAO010000125.1:0-9131 GCA_964503015.1 uncultured Nocardioides sp.
CCTTGCTCGGCGGGCAGTGCAGCTGCACCAGGTCGATCGTGTCGACGCCGAGGTTGCGGCGCGAGCGGTCCAGCCAGGAGCGGAAGTTCGACTCGACGTAGTTCGCCGGCACCTGGTCCATCCGGCGGCCCATCTTGGTCGCGACGGTGAACCCGGCGTCGGGGTGCGCGGCGACGAAGCGGCCGACCAGCCGCTCGCTGCGGCCGTCGCCGTAGACGTCGGCGGTGTCGTAGAACGTCACGCCGGCCTCGGCCGACGCCTCCAGGACCGCCAGTGCGTCCGACTCGCTGACATCGCCCCAGTCGGCGCCGAGCTGCCAGGTGCCGAGGCCGACGACCGAGGCCGAGAACGGGGTGCGGGGGAAGGGACGGGTCTCCATGCCGCGAGCCTAGACGCCCGCCACCGCGGCCCGGCCGGGGTTCCCGTAGTAGGCGTCGGGACCGTGCTTGCGGGTGAAGTGGCGCTCGAGGAGGTGGTCCGGCGACGCAGCCGCGGGGTTCAGCGTGAGGGTGTGCAGCGCCATCTGCGCCACCGCCTCGAGCACCACCGAGTGCTCGACGGCCTTGGTGGCGCTCGCCCCCCAGGTGAAGGGACCGTGCCCTGCCACCAGGGCCCCGGGCACGTCGGGGCGCATCGCCTCGACCAGCACCCGGCCGGTGTTGAGCTCGTAGTCGGTCGCGCACTCCTCGGCCGTCAGGGTGCGGGTCAGCGGCACCGGGCCGTTGAACGTGTCGGCGTGCGTGGTGCCGAGCACCGGCACCGGCCGGCCCGCCTGCGCGAAGGAGACGGCGTACGTCGAGTGGGTGTGCGCCACCCCACCGAGGTCGCCGTGGGACAGGTAGAGCAAGCGGTGCGTCTCGCTGTCGGTGGACGGCTTGAGGTCGCCGGCCAGCACCCGCCCGGTCTCCACCTCGACCGGCACGAGGTGCTCCAGGGACAGCTCGGCGTAGGGCACGCCGGAGGGCTTGATGACGTAGATCCCGCGCTCGCGGTCCAGGCCGCTGACGTTGCCCCAGGTGAGGGTCGCCAGGCCCTCGCGCGGGATCACGAGGTTGGCCTCCAGCACCTCGCGGAGCAGGTCGTCGGCGACCAGACCCGACAGCTCGATGGCCATCACAGACCCTCGGCGAGCCGGTGGTAGGCCGCGTTCCACCGCAGCTCGCGCTGGAAGGCGCGGGGCGTGGTGTCGTCGTCGATCACGACCAGCTCCACCCCGGTCATCTCGGCGAAGTCCTCCAGGACCTCGACCCCCACGGCTCTGGACAGCACCGTGTGGTGCGGGGCGCCGGCCATCAGCCACGCCTCCGCGGACGTGGACAGCGAGGGCCGCGGCTCCCACACCGCGCAGGCGACCGGGAGGTTCGGGAGGTCGGCGTCGGGCTCGACCACGTCGATGTCGTTGACGGTGAGCCGGAAGCGGTCCCCGAGGTCGGAGAGCCCCGCGACGACGGCTCGGCCGGGGTCCGCGGTGAACCGCAGCCGGACCGGGTCCTCGCGGCCGCCGATGGCCAGCGGGTGCACCTCCAGCGAGGGTCGCGACGTGGTGAGGGTCGGGCAGACCTCCAGCATGTGTGCGCCGAGGACCTTCTCCTGTCCGGGGACCAGGTGGTAGGTGTAGTCCTCCATGAACGAGGTGCCGCCAGGCAGCCCCACCGCCATCGTCTTCGTCGCCCGCAGCAGCACCGACGTCTTCCAGTCGCCCTCGCCGCCGAAGCCGTAGCCGTCGGCCATCAACCGCTGCACGGCCAGGCCGGGGAGCTGGCGCAGGCCGCCGAGGTCCTCGAAGTTCGTGGTGAAGGCGCCGAAGCCGCCGGCGGTGAGGAACTGCCGCAGGCCCAGCTCGATGCGGGCACCGTCGCGCAGCGAGTCGGCCCGCTCGGCGCCGGGCAGCAGCTCGGGCGCGACGGCGTAGGTGTCGACGTACTCCTGGACCAGCTTGTCGACGTCGGCGTCGGCCACCTCGTCGACCAGCGCCACCAGGTCGTTGACCCCGTAGGTGTTGACCGAGACCCCGAAGCGCAGCTGCGCCTCGACCTTGTCGCCCTCGGTGACCGCGACGTCGCGCATGTTGTCGCCGAAGCGCGCGAGCCTGAGGTGCGCGAGCTCGTGGCGGCCGAGCGCCGCCCGGGCCCACAGGGCGACGCGCTGGCCGACCACCGGGGAGTTCACGTGGCCGGCGACGGTCTTGCGGGCGACGCCGAGGCGGGACTGGATGTAGCCGAACTCCCGGTCGCCGTGGGCCGCCTGGTTGAGGTTCATGAAGTCCATGTCGATCGTCGACCACGGCAGCTCCATGCCGGCCTGGGTGTGCAGGTGGAGCAGCGGCTTGCGCAGCGCGTCGAGGCCGGCGATCCACATCTTGGCCGGCGAGAACGTGTGCATCCACGCGATCACGCCGACGCAGCCCGGGTCGGAGTTGGCGTCGAGCATCTGGCGGTGGATCGACGCCGCGTCGAGCAGCACCGGCTTCCAGACCACCTTCACCGGGAGGTCCCCGACCACGCCCAGCCGCTCGGCGATGGCCTGCGACTGCGTCGCCACCTGGTCCAGGGTCTCCGGGCCGTAGAGGCCCTGGCTCCCGGTGAGGAACCAGACCTCGGCGGCGGGCGCGGACGTCATGCTCATGAGGCACTTCCTTCTGCCGTGGCGTTGTGGGACCGGCGGGCGACGGCGTCACGCCGGATCGCCTTGAGCCGCCGCATGGTCGTGGTGGCGCGACCGAAGTGGTCGTGCAGCGCGAGGTACTGCTCGAACAGCGCGTCGTACGCCGCCGCGCGCGCGTCGTCGGGGAGGTAGACGTGGCGGCGCACCTTGCCCATCTGCTTGGCGGCAGCGGGTACGTCGTCGTAGGCGCCGGCGGCGACCGCGGCGTGGATCGCCGAGCCGAGCGCCGGGCCCTGCTCGGAGTCGATGATCGAGAGCGGCAGCCGGGTGACGTCGGCGTACACCTGCATGAGCAGCGCGTTGCGCGCCAGCCCGCCGGCGACGATGAACTCCTCCACCGGCACCCCGCTGTCGCGGAAGGTCTCGACGATGACGCGGGTGCCGAACGCGGTGGCCTCGAGCAGCGCGCGGTAGACGTCCTCGGCGCGGGTGGCGAGGGTCTGCCCGACGACCAGGCCGGAGAGCTCGTGGTCGACGAGCACCGAGCGGTTGCCGGAGTGCCAGTCCAGGACGACGAGCCCGTGCTCGCCGACCTCCTGGGCCGAGGCGAGGCGGGTCAGGTGCTCGTGCACCGACTCGCCGTTCCGGGCCGCTTCGTCCGCGACGTAGGCCGGGACACCGTGATCGACGAACCAGCCGAAGATGTCGCCGACGCCGCTCTGGCCGGCCTCGTAGCCCCAGAGACCTTCGACGATGCCGCCGTCGACGACGCCGCACATCCCGGGCACCTCGCGGAGCACCTCGGCGTTCATCACGTGGCACGTGGACGTGCCCATGATCGCGACCATCTGGCCCGAGCCGACCGCCTGCGCCGCGGGGGCGGTGACGTGCGCGTCGACGTTGCCGACGGCCACGGCGATGCCCTCGGGCAGCCCGGTCCACGCCGCGGCCTGCGCCGTCAGCGTGCCGGCCCGGTCGCCGAGCGCGCCGATGCGGTGCTCGAGCTTGTCGGTGACGAAGTCGCCGAAGCCCGGCGACAGCGCGGTGAGGAACTCCGGCGACGGGTAGGTCCCCTCCCGGCCGTCGAACCTCTGGTAGATCCCCTTGTAGCCGGCGGTGCAGGCGTTGCGGACGTAGGTGCCGCACAGCTGCCACACGATCCAGTCGGCCGCCTCGACCCAGTGCTCCATCCGGTCGTAGAGGGCGGGGTCCTCCTCGAACAGCTGGAGGCCCTTGGCGAACTCCCACTCCGAGGAGATCAGCCCTCCGTAGCGCGGCAGCCAGGGCTCCTCGCGGACGCGGGCGAGCTCGTTGATGCGGTCGGCCTGGCCCTGGGCGGCGTGATGCTTCCACAGCTTCACGTAGGCGTGCGGGCGGTCGGCGAGCCCGTCGACCTCGTTGAGCGGGGTGCCGTCGGCGAGCGTCGGCACCATGGTGCAGGCGGTGAAGTCGGTGGCGATCCCGATCACGTCCGCCGGGTCGACCCCCGCGGCCGCGACCGCGGCCGGGACGGCGACCCGGAGCACCTCGCGGTAGTCCTCCGGCACCTGCAGCGCCCACTCCGGCGGCAGCGGCCGCTCCGAGCCGGCGAGCTCGGCAGGCAGCGCGCGCTCGAGCACCGCGTGCGGGTAGGGGTGCACGGCGGTGCCGAGCTCGGCGCCGTCGGAGACGCGCACCACCACGGCACGGCCCGAGAGCGTGCCGTAGTCCACGCCGACGACGTACTGGTCACTCATGGTCAGGAGGTCCTCTCGGTGCTGGCGCGCACGACCAGCTCGGGCTTGATGAGTCGGTCCGGGGCGGGGTCCCCGGCGAGGGCGGCGCGCAGGATCTCGATGGCGCGCCGGCCGACGGCCTCGAAGTCCTGCCGCACGGTGGTGAGGGGCGGGACGAGGTACGCCGCCTCCGGGATGTCGTCGAACCCGACGACGCTGACGCCGCGGGGTCCGCCCGGCACGGCGCGCCCGGCCTCGCTCAGCGCGCGCAGCAGGCCGAGCGCCATCTGGTCGTTGGCGCAGAAGACGGCGGTGACGTCCTCCCGGCGCGCGATCTCGCGGCCGAGCTCGAAGCCGCTCTTGGCCGACCAGTCGCCGGTGACGTGCTGCGAGGGCCGCAGCCCGGCGGCGTACATCGCGTCCTGCCACCCCTGGAGCCGGGCGCGGGCCTCGGTCCACTCCTGCGGGCCGGCCAGGTGGACGATGTCGGTGTGCCCGAGCTCGACGAGGTGACGGGTCCCGGCCTCGGCGCCGGCCACCTGGTCCACGCCGACGGTCCACCGGGCCTTGGCGGGATCACCCTCGACGACGACCACCGGCACGCCCCACTGCTCCTGCCCACGGGCCACCTCGACGGCGTCGTCGGTGGCGTGGATCAGCACGATGGCCTCGACACCTTGGTGGCGCAGGTGGTCGATCGCGTCGACGAGCTCGCCGCGGGTCATGCTCTGGAGGTTGACCGAGCTGACGAAGTAGCCCGCGTCGCGACCGGCCGCCTGGATGGTCCGGTGCACCGTCGACGGTCCCCAGTAGCCGCTCTTGGAGCCGATCACGCCGATGGTCGCGGACTTGCGGGTGACCAGGGCGCGGGCGGCGGTGTTGGGGCGGTAGCCCAGCTGGCGGATGGCCTCCTCGACCTTCTCCCGGGTCGCGGGCCGCAGGTTGTCCTGGCCGTTGATGACCCGGGACACGGTCTGGTGGGAGACCCCGGCGAGCCGCGCCACGTCGGCCATCACCGGCGTACGCCGGACCTCGCTCATGCCCGGCGCCTGGAGGCGAAGCGCTGCACCACGACGAAGCCGAGGAGCAGCACGCCCGTGATGATCCGGATCCAGTACGAGCTGAGGGTCCCGTCGAAGGAGATGAGGGTCTTGATGATGCCGAGCACCAGCACGCCGAGCAGCGAGCCGAGGACGTAGCCGCGCCCACCGGTGAGCAGCGTGCCGCCGATGACGACGGCCGCGATGGCGTCGAGCTCCATCCCGATCGCGTGCAGGCTGTTGCCCGAGAGGATGTAGAGCGAGAAGAGCAGGCCGGCCAGCGCGGCGCAGAACCCGCTGATGACGTAGACGCCGACCTTGGTCGCGGCGACCCGCAGGCCCATCAGCATCGCCGACGCCTCGTTGCCGCCGATGGCGTAGACCGTGCGCCCGAACCGGGTGCGGGCCAGGACGTAGGCGGCGACCACGACGGTGGCGAGCGCGACGAGGGCGGTCCAGCGGACGTAGTAGTCGCCGATCCAGACCGTCCGGAAGGCCAGGTCGGTGAACGTCGGGTCCTTGATCGAGATCGACTCGACGCTGATCAGGTAGGTGAGGCCGCGGGCCAGGAACAACCCGGCCAGGGTCGCGATGAAGGGCTGGATGTCGAAGTAGTGGATCAGCAGCCCCATCAGCAGGCCGAGCAGCGTGCCGGTGGCGAGCACGGTGACCATCGAGAGCCAGGGCGACCAGCCGAGGTCGAGCGTCTTCGCGGCGATCATCGTCGAGAGCGCGACGACCGAGCCGACCGACAGGTCGATGCCGCCGGTGAGGATGACGAAGGTCATCCCGACGCCCAGCACGACGAGGAAGGCGTTGTCGATGAGCAGGGACAGCAGGACCTGGGGGTCGGTGAGGCCGTCGTAGCGCAGCCCGCCGACGCCGAACAGGCCGAGGAACAGCGCCGCCGTCGCGATGATCGGCAGGTAGCGGTTGGGGGGTCGGTAGGTCCGCACCCGGTCCCAGGCCGAGGCGGTGGGGACGGTGACTGCGCTCATGCCGGGGCTCCGTTCGCGAGGGTCGGGGCGCCGGGCCTCCGCACGCGCAGCAGGGCGCGGGCCTTCGGCGACTGGAGGAGGCACACCGCGATGACCACGACGGCCTTGAAGAGGTAGTTGACCTCCGAGGGGATCCCGATGTTCGGGATGGTGCGGGTCAGGGTGGCGATGAAGAGCGCCCCGACGAAGGTGCCGGCCAGCGAGAAGCGCCCGCCCATCAGCGAGGTGCCGCCGATGACGACGGCGAGGATCGCGTCGAGCTCGATCCACAGGCCGAGGCTGTTGGCGTTGACCGAGTTGGTGTTGGCGGCGACCACCAGGCCGGCGAGGCCCGCGCACAGTCCGGAGAAGGCGTAGACGGTCCAGATGATCGTGCGCGCCCGGACGCCCGCGAGCCGGCTGGCTTCGGGGTTGATGCCGACGGCCTCGATGAGCATGCCCAGCGCCGTGCGCCGGGTGAGCAGCGCGGTGAGCAGCACCATCCCGACGGCGACCAGGAACGCCAGCGGCAGCGTCAGCACGAACCCCGAGGCGAGGTCGCTGAACCAGGGGTTGTTGACGGTCGTGATCTGGCCGTCCGTGACGGCCATCGAGATGCCGCGCCCGGCCACCATCAGGATGAGCGTCGCGATGATCGGCTGGATGCCGAGGACCGAGACCAGCAGGCCGTTCCATGCGCCGAGCACCACGCAGACCACGACGGCGTACGTCGTCGCCATCACGGCGGTGCTGAGCGCGCCCTCGTCGCCGGCACCGATGATCCGCGTGCAGGCGACGGCCGCGGCGATGGCGGCGATCGCCCCGACGGACAGGTCGATGCCGCGGGTCGCGATGACCAGCGTCATGCCGAGCGCGACGAGCATCACCGGCGCGCTGTTGCGGACGATGTCGACGAGGTTGCCGTAGAGGTGGCCGTCCTGCATGCGGACGTCGAGGAAGGCCGGCTTGGCGACCACGTTGACCAGCAGCAGCACGACCAGCGCGAGCACCGGCCAGAGCAGCTGGTGGCGGAGGACCCGCTGGGCGAGGGTGGGTGACTCAGGCATCGGACTCCTCCTCGGCGCGGGCCTCGCCCGCGATGACCTCGAGGACGTCGCGGACGCTGACGTCGTCGTTGACCTGCTCGTGGATCTTGCGGCGGTCGCGCATCACCACGAGCCGGTCGCTGAGCCGCAGGACCTCCTCCAGCTCGGCGGAGATGAAGACGACGGACATCCCCTGCGCCGCGAGCTCGGCGACCTTGGCCTGGATCTGGGCCTTCGCGCCGATGTCGATGCCACGGGTGGGCTCGTCGAGGATGAGGATCTCCGGCTCGGTGATGAGCCAGCGGGCGAGCAGCACCTTCTGCTGGTTGCCGCCCGACAGGTGGCGCATCAGGGCGGTGGGGTCGGCGGGCCGGATGTCGAGTGCCTCGATGTAGTCCCTGACCAGCCGCGTGCGGGTGGCCTGCGGGAGGGGCCGGAGCCACCCGCGCGAGGCCTGCAGCGCGAGCAGCATGTTGTCGGCCACGGTCAGGTCGCCGACCACGCCCTCGGCCTTGCGGTCCTCGCTCGAGAAGGCGATCCGCCGGTCGATGGCGTGCCGGGGGCTGCGCAGCCGGCGCCGCTCGGAGCGGACCTGCAGCTCGCCGGTGTCGGCGGTGTCGGCGCCGAACAGCAGCCGGGCGAGCTCGGTGCGGCCCGACCCCAGGAGTCCGGCGATCCCGACCACCTCGCCCTCGAACAGCGCGAGGTCGGTCGCCTCGAGGGTGTTCTTGCGGCCGAGCCCGACCGCGGTGAGCACCGGGGTGCCGGACTCGCCGGCGGTCTGCGGGGCGGCGCGGTCGAGCCGGTCGAGCACCTCGAGCTCGCGGCCGATCATCAGGCGCACGAGCTCGAGCTGGGTGGTGTCGGCGACCATCCGCTCCTCGACGAGGCGGCCGTTGCGCAGGATCGTCATCCGGTCCGCGATCTCGTAGACCTGGTCGAGGAAGTGGGAGACGAAGACGATGGCCACGCCCTCGTCGCGCAGCCTGCGCATGACGGTGAAGAGCTTCTCCACCTCGTCCGCGTCGAGGCTCGAGGTCGGCTCGTCGAGGATCAGCACCTTGGCCTCGACGTCGACCGCGCGGGCGATCGCCACGAGCTGCTGCACCGCGATGGGGTGCTCGTCGAGGACGGTGCGGGGGTCGACGTCGATGCCGAGGTGGAGCAGCGTGCGGCGGGCCCGGCGGTTCATCTCCCGCACGTCGATCGACCCGAAGCGGCGCGGCTCGCGGCCGAGCAGCATGTTCTCCGCGACGGTCAGGTTCGGCACCAGGTTGACCTCCTGGTAGACCGTGCTGATGCCGGCGGCCTGGGCGGCTGCCGGGCTGGAGAACTCGTGCTGCTCGCCGTCGATCGTGACCACGCCCGCGTCGATGCCGTACACGCCGGTGAGGGCCTTGATGAGGGTCGACTTGCCGGCGCCGTTCTCGCCCATCAGGGCGTGCACCTCACCCGGGAAGAGCCTCACGGACACCCCGTCGAGCGCGCGGACGGCACCGAAGGTGATGGAGATGTCGCGCATCTCGATCACCGGCGGCCGGTCCGGCGTGGGCACGGTCGTGGGTCTGGCCGGCGTCCTCATCTGGGCCATCTCGTTCCTCCCTGCCTCGGGTCGGCGTCGGGCGCGCGGCGCGGCCCGCGGGTGGCGCGGGCCGCGCTGCTGGTCGGGCGGGTCAGTACTGCCGGTCCGGCAGGACCGCCTTGGCCTGCGCCTGCGTGGAGGTGCCCACCTCGGGGACCCCGCGCGCG
>CAZDAO010000126.1:0-9110 GCA_964503015.1 uncultured Nocardioides sp.
CCCTCGTGCTGGGCGTACTCAGCGCCCTAGGCACCGCAGGCATCCCACCCGGTGGCCTGGTGAACTACCTGCTCCTCCCGCTGTGGCTCATCGCCGCCGCGATCATCCTCGCCCGACGGCAGGGCGAGGCCGACTTGTCGTTGAGCCTGATGGGCTCCGTCGTATCGTGACAGGACCCGCAAGCGCTCGAGTTGGTAGCCAGTCACAAGGCAGGCGCGATCCGCCCCCGCCCGTTGATGGATGGTCGGTGTCACCGCAAGAAGAACCGCTGCCGGGATGCGGCGCTCCGAGTCTCGCCTCGAGGCAGCCTCGCTCGTCGGCGTCCCGCGAGGGGTGTCGGTTGCGGGACGCCGACGACCCAGGTGGTCAGCGTCGTGACGAGGCGTCAGCGAGTTCCGCCTTAGCGGCCGTGCGCTGTCGTTCGATCGCCCGGTAAACGGTGGATCGGCCGACGCCGAAGAGCTCGGCGACCTCGAGGGTGCTGTACTCACCGCTGTGCACCAACGACACCAGGTGCGCCTCCTGCTTGCGGCTCAGTTTCGGCTGCTTGCCCTTCAACCGGCCCTTGGCCCTCGCGACCTTCATCCCTTCCACGGTGCGCAGCCGGATCAGGTCGGACTCGAACTCAGCAACCATCGCGAGGACGTTGAACAGCAACCGCCCGACCGCGTCGGTCGGGTCGTAGACCGACCCGCCGAGGCTGAGGCTGATCTCTCTCGTGGTCAGCTCGTCGGCGATCGCCCGAGCATCCGGCAGTGACCGCGCGAGCCGGTCGAGCTTGGTCACCACGAGCGTGTCGCCGGCGCGACAAGCGGCGAGTGCCTCACGAAGGCCAGGACGCTCGCGGTTGTTGCCGGTCAGTCCATGGTCGACGTAGATGCGATCGGCGTCAACGCCGAGGGCGAGCAGACCGTTGCGTTGCGCGGTCAGGTCTTGCTGATCGGTTGAGCATCGGGCGTAGCCGACAAGTAGAGCGCTCATGGCGCACCTCCAAGGTGGGCCCGGTCGTGCCACGGGTTGTGACCGACTCGGGCATCGGGCGGCGCCCGACCACTCAGCAAGCACCTCGAACGACCGCGAGACAACCCACCCGCCCGAAGCGGATAGTCGAGCGGAGCTCGCAAGCGGATCGGCTTGCGGGACGGCTGACCCGCACTTCGCTACCAGAGCTCGCGTCGCTAGGCCGAGTCGGCGGATGCGGCAGGGACGGTCCCAACAAGGCCGGGCAAATCGGTGGACGTTTACTAGTCGAAAACCCCGTCAGATCCCGGCCAATGGAAACTCGTTCGAACAAAGTCTCGCCAGGTCCCAGGGTGGAGTCCTTGCAGGTCAGAGCCGGTAGGGGCAAGCAGAACCAAAGGTCGCTTCGCAGCCTGATCAACGTCAAGGGGTCGCAGGTTCAAATCCTGTCAGCCCGACCGAGGAACCGGCTCTGACCTGCGGAAACGCGGGTCGGAGGCGGTTCTTGTTCTGATGTGGAACTGCGGTGCCGGTGCCGGTCGCCGGCGCACCCACCCTTCCCGTCGGTGCAGGACGACGGAGTGGGCCCGCACCCATCGTCGCGTTCTCACCGTGCGTCTCGCCTGCAAGTGCCGTTGAACCATCCGGATCAGGTCGCCGGTCTCGGCGCGGCCCGGACATGGTTGGAGGAAGAGCGGTCGCGGACGGGGACGTTCATCAGGGCGGTCGGACAGGTGTCCGGACTGACGTCCCCGCGTGGAAGTAGTCCGAGTTGCTGGGCCCGGATGACCGTGGTGAGGCGGTCGTGGGTGCCGAGGGCGGCATAGATGTGCCCAAGGTGTCGGTGAACGGTTCGCGGTGAGACCGCAAGCCGGTGGGCGATAGTGCCCGCGAGGAGTCCCTCGGCGAGCAGCTCGAGCACCTGGAGCTGCCGGCTGGTCAGTCCCACGTCGGATGCCTGCGACCACGGTGCCCCCTCGGAGCTGCGGCCGTTCAGCCAATGTGTGTGGCGGATGAGCGCCAGAGCGGGCCGTTGCATCACTCGCAAGAGCTCCACTTCCTCGGCGGTGAAGTCGCTGTGCCGGGTGAAACCGATCATGTGAAGTGTCTCAGTTCCGCGATCCAGTCTGATGCCGCCGGATTCGGTGCATCCGATCGTTCGGGTGAGGAGGTCGAACGCCTCACTGTTGCGCCAGCGCCGCTGGTCCGTGATCAACGTGGAGACGACGGTCGGGTCGTTGTTCCCGGTGAGCCAGTGGTGGAGCACGGGATGGGCGTGCGGCATGGTGATCGTGGCCGCGATGAGCTCGGGGTGCTCGAACGCGGGGGGCCACATCGTGCAGTGACCGTGACCGATCCGCAGATCGAACTGTCCGTAGCTCCATCCGTCCGCGTGGAGCCCGCCGCAGATCCGGCTGGCGAGGACCGGAGCCGGATCCTGGCCATGATCGAGTGCTTCGCTGGCGTCGGACACCGCATCGGCAACCAGTCGCGCCCAGCGGAACGCAGCTTCCATGGCGATCCTCCCGAGAGCGCCTGATTCCGATGGACCGATTCTATCGGCTGGGCGAGCCGCCGGGGTGCCCGTGAGCAGGGTTCCAGTCACAGCTCACGGGTGAACGGCGCGCTCGGGCCTGGCGGGGTGATCGGTCAGCGGATGAACACCGACTGTGAGACCGGAGAGGTCATCCAGAAGTTGCAGTAGGCGCCGGCAACGGTGGCACCGTAGGGGCTGTTGGTGTTGTGGGTGCCGTTGGTATGCCAAGGCGGGAGGGTGCTGTTGCGTTCCCACTGGATGGTGACACCCGGTGCCGAGAAGGTGACGCGGTAGGTGGTGAAGGCGAAGGAGGACCAGATGATCTGGGTCTTCTGGCCCGCCGGGAGGAACACCTCGCGGGTGCCACCGCCGCTCATTGCAGGGCTCC
The DNA here is from genome assembly GCA_964503015.1 of uncultured Nocardioides sp. Taxonomy (GTDB): domain Bacteria; phylum Actinomycetota; class Actinomycetes; order Propionibacteriales; family Nocardioidaceae; genus Nocardioides. Next base: position 2,886 of record CAZDAO010000126.1, read on the forward strand.
AAGGTCGAGTGGGTGGCTCGAGTGGACTTCGAGATCACCTCGGGTGGCCGCCTCGAGATTGTGTCGGGCATCGGCGGCGTGCGCGATGACGATCGCCATGTAGGTCTTGCGTATCAGGTCGAACCGGTCCTCGATGGGAAGAAACTCCTTGGGGAACCGTGCACGGCTGTCCCTGGCCGCGATCGACACCCCTGGCAGGTCGAGGCGTCGGGCCCCCTTCTTCACCTCGGTGAAGGTCTTGGCGACAGCGTCCTTGGAAGTGATCGGGTAGCTGTCCTCAGGGATCCGGCTGGCGAGGGTGAGGGCAGCGAACAGCTCCGGGGCCAGCTCCGTGGCGACGCTGAGCACCTCGGGGTCGTCAAGGCCGAGCTCCGACGCGCTTGCTCTCTTCGATTCCTCCGCCATGCGTCTGTCCCCCCTTGTCAGGACCTTGCCTCGCTTCGACGTGGCTTCGTGGTGTCTGTTCTGCCGATGGTTCCGCGTGCCGGGCCGGGGGCGCTATGCGCAGTAGTACCCATGCGTACTCCGGGTGGCCCGGCGTCGGGTTCGTCGGGGAGTCCGCAGGCGGCTGCGTAGAGGACGAGCTCGGTCGGGTCATCCAGGCCGAGGAGTTCTTCGGCGGCGCCTTCGTCGAGTGCGGCGGTGGTCCACGGAGCCAAGCCCAGCGCGGTGCACACCAGGTGGAAGGTCTGGCCCAGGTGTCCGGCGTCGAGGAACAGGACCCGGTATGCATGGGCCTGGGGGTATTTCCAGGCGCTGCGGCGAGTCACACTGGTCATCAGGAACACGGCGGCCGCGTGACCGGCCCAGGGTTGCTGCGTCACCACGTCCACCACAGCGTGGGTCAGTCCGGCGGGCTCGGCGGTGGCGCCGAGGGGGCTGAGGGAGTGTCGGCCCGCGCAGTAGTGGTAGACCCCGGCGCGGAGACCGCGGACGTTGAGGGCAACGCAGTAGACCTCGGTGGGGTGGCGGGCACCACCTGAAGGTGAGGTCTTGAGCACCAGCGGCCCTACGCCGGGGTCGGTACGTTGCTCGGTGACACCCCACGTGGCGTGCAGCACGGTCGCAAGCTGCTGCAGGGTGATGGGCTGGTTCTTGAAACGTCGGTGGGTGCGGCGCCCCCTGAGCACGTCGCCGAGGCCGGCGCACAGTGCGTGCGGCGCGGGGAGGTCGAGGTGGGGCGGGCCCAGGTCAGTGAAGGGTACTGGCGGCGGCTGGATCTGTGCGTGGGCAAGCAGGTGGGCGCGTTCGGTGGCCAGGTCGTAGCCGAACCGGGTGCGGCGGGTTCGGTAGTGGAACCAGCGTGCCTCTTCACCCCAGGGCCACTGGGAGGCGATGGCGCGGTCTCGGCGTTCCTCGCGGGTGTCGCACTCCAGCAGCACGTCCTGTGCCAGCAGCTGGTCCAGCAGCGCCGTCGGTTCGGCATGAGCTGCACCGCCGAGGTTGCGCGCTGCCAGGTGGCGGGAGGTCGGGTCGGTGAGGGCGGCCAGAGGTGGCAGCAGCTGGTGGTGGAGGAAGGTCTCGCGGCCGGTCAAGTAGTTCTCCACGACCAACTGGTCGGCCTCGAAGCGGGCGATGAGGGCGCTGGCGCGTCTGACCTGGCCTGTCGGTGCGGGCCCGAGGGCCTCGATGGAGGGCCGGTGCGGTGTGGAGGTCACACGCAGCAGGTGTCGCCGCGATACCGGTAGCCGGCGACTGCCATCTCGGCTATTGGCTTGTCCTTGACCAGGAAGGTGATCTGAGCCGGCTTGCGCGGGTCGCCCTCGTCCCAGACCGCACGCAGGTTCTCGAGTTGCTCCTCGGTCAGCTCGATGGTGAACGGCTGGTCGGCCGCCTCCCGCTTGACCTGTTCGGAGAGGTCGGGTTCGGAGTACTTGTCGGCGTTCATGATGTCCTCCTCGCTGGGAACTCCGGGCCGGCTGCCGGACTCCGGGCTGGTTAGAAGTTGTACTTGTAGACGTTGCCGGACCAGGGGTCGCCGCAGATCTGGGTCCAGTACTCCTCGTCGATCTCGAGCTCCAACTTGGTTCCGCGCAGGGCCGGTTCGCCGAAGACGTCGGCAAGTGCCTTGTTGAGGGCGCCGAGATTGACCTCGCGGTCGGGGAGGAAGTGTTCGACGTAGCCGCGGCTGGCGTAGCCGCTGGAGCCGTCGCGTGGTTTGAACGCCTCCTTGTCGGCGCTGCGGACGCGGAGCACGGGGGCGTCCTGGCAGGGCGGGACCGGAGTGCCGAAGTGGTCCTCAGCCGAGGGCGACTGGTTGTCCGTCACGGTGTCTCCTCAAGGTCAGTGGCACCGAGGTGCCGGCAGGTGGGCCGCCCGTGATGGTGCGGGCGTCTGGTGGTGGGGTCAGCGGGTCCCAGGGGACGTCGAACCGGTCGGCCAGGCGGGCGGCGACGTGTTCGTAGATGCGGAACAGGCTGGGGCAGTAGTAGTCGCGTTCGCGGTGGTCGCCGAAGAACTTGTAGGCGCGGGCCTGGCAACCACCGTGGCAGACGTGTTGCCAGCGGCACGCGGCGCACTGCGGGTCGGTGTCGCGGTGACGGTGCGAGGTGGCAATCGGGCCGGCCATCAGCTCCTCGAGGCCAGCGTCCAGGAGATTTCCGTAGCGGGTGGCTTCCGTGCCTGACAGGGTGGCGCAGGGGTAGACGTCGCCCACCGGGTCGACGGAGATGTTGGTGTCCGAGCACTGCTCCAGGCCGATGCAGTCAGCCGGGCGGCCGGCGAGGATGGCGCGGGTCTTGAACACGAAGTCCGAGCAGTACACGTACTCGCCATCGGGAGCGTCGAACCACCGGTCGTACATTCGGATCCAGGCATCCGCGTACTCCTCGGCCGCGAGCCCGAGGTCGGCGTAGTTCTCCCTGGCTGCGCCCGAGCGGTTCAGCGGGATGACGTTGAATCGGAGCCGTTCGGCGGCGAGTAGGTCGTAGATGGCATCGACGTGAGCGAGGTTGGCCCGGGAGATGACCACGCACACCCCGAGCGGGATCCCAGCGGCCTGTACCCGGTGGATCGCGTCCATGACGCGTACATAGGATCCGTTGCCGCGTCGGTCGACGCGGTAGGTGTCGTGGAGCTCGGCGGGACCGTCGATGCTGATCGAGACCGTGTACTGGTGTGTCGCGAGGAAGTCGAGCCACTGGTCGTCGAGCAGCGTTCCATTGGTCTGCAACGAATTGTTGTACGTCGCGCCCTGGCCGTACCGGTGCTGCAGGTCGGCGACCTTCTGGTAGAACCCGACGCCGGGGATCGTGGGCTCCCCACCGTGCCAGATGAAGCTCACCAGCCGCCCGGGAACGTGGTCGCGGGCATAGGCGAAGGTCTCCTCCACCACGCGCTCCAACGTGGCCGGCTTCATCACCGGGTCGCGGACGTCATCGTTGTAGCAGTAGGTGCACGACAGGTTGCACAGGTGGGTCGGCTTGACCACCACACTGAAGATCATCGCGGGCGTCCCCCCTCGGCATGGTCGAGCACAGACACGTATCCGCACCACTCGCGGCCCTCGGGCCGGTATCGCACCCCGAGGTGAGACAGTCGGTCCGTCGTGAGCCGCTCGGCCAGGCCCGTCAGCGCGGCCCGCCACCGACCCATCTCGTGGCCCGCAGGCGTGGGAAGGTCGGACCTCGAGACGTTGGGGAACTCGAGCTTGACCGGTGGGCTCGCTGAGCCGGTCAGCTCGAGGTTGACCACCACCGGGTCCGGACCCGACCAGCGGCGCCAGTCCTGCATGATCTCATCGCCCCGGCCGGTGGCGCCGTCCACCAGGTCGGCCAGCTTCTCCGAGGGCGAGGGACCGGCCGGGTCGAGCATCGTGTAGCAGCGCACCCGCGGGGAGCCGTGTGCCGAGGCGGGGCTCTCCACCCCCCAGCCCGAGATCCGACCCCTCAGCCGTTCGACGGCATCCGCTGCGTATCGAGCGGCGGTCGCGCAGCCGAGCGGTTCGCACAACGTGACAAGGTCGGTACCCGTCAGGTCGACCGCCTGGAACAGGCTGAGGTTCCCGGACTCGTCGGCCTTGACCGCCTGCCGGGTGGTCGGAACACCGGCTGCGATCCTGGTCAGCAGGTCCTCCTGCGACGGCCGTCCGAGGGTCCGAATAGCGGTGATGAGTCGCCCGGGATGCGAGTGCTCGCCGTAGACCAGAGCCCCGGAGGGGCCCCGGCTGCGGAGGTACACCTCGACCACGTCGCCCGCTCGCACGTCGATGGCGGAGGCCATGGTGATCGCCAGCCGCAGCAACGATTCGGAGTGCCTGCTCGCCGCTTCGGGGCACCCTTCGGTGTTTGACGCGGACAACGGCTCGGCTCGACGGCGCCGACTCTCGGCCAGCAGGACTCCCCTTACGCCTGCTGTCGTCATCCGCGTCTCCCGTTCCCCCGGGCCCCGGGTCGCGACGGTCGACGGGCGACCCCGCAGCCCCTGGTCTGTCCTCACCGAGTCTCGTAGTCGCGCGCCCCGAAGGAACATGGGCAGAAGTACCCATGCACGCCTGTTTCCGGGTCAAGGTCGGCCAGATCTTCCGCGGAGGGCATCGCCGTACGGCGGTCGGCTCACGGGACGGCTAGGCGAAGACCCGGCTCGAGATGTTGATGGTCCCGCACTCGGCGAGGGGGACGGGGACCGCTGGATCGAGGGCGTCGTGGATCTCCCAGTCGTGACCGGTGAGGCTCAACCCGCGCGGGTGGACGATCCGTGGAGCCGGTCCGCGTGCCCGGATGCGGATGACGCGGCGCTGGCGGACCGCCTCCGCCAGCGCGGGGACGCGCTCGTCGTCGGCCACGCCCGCCGGCGAGAGGCGGAACATGTCCGCGCCACGCTGAGCGACGGCGCGGGTCGTGTCGGGCAGCGACTCGATGACCTTGGTGGCTGCCCGCGCGGCGGAGGCGGCCAGGCCGAGCGCGGCGAGCTCCGGGGCGTCTCGCCCGAGCATGATGCCGAGCGCCTCGGCCTCGTCGGAGGACAGCCCGGTGAGCCGGGTGCGGTAGTTGAAGCCGAGCTCGATGCCACCGCCGCGCCCGGCTCGCACGATGATCGGCAGGCCTGCCTCCGAGAGCGCCTCGACGTCACGCAGGATCGTGCGCCGGCTGACCTCCAGCTCGGCAGCCAGCTGCTCACTGGTCATCCGGCCACGGTTCTGGACCAGGAGCAGCATCAACAGCAGTCGTGAAGCGCGCATCCCGCCTCCTCTCCGAGCCAGATCAAAGATGACAGCAGATGTCACCTTAGGGCTGTTACGTTCCGCCACTGCAGCTGGAAGCAACACCAACAGAGAGGCGTGGAAGTGAAGGTCTACGAGGTACGGCGTCGCATCGACGCAGAGCCTGCCGAGGTTTGGGCGAGGTTGACTGACGCGGAACGCCTCGTCGCGGCGGGCACCGGGATCCAGCGCATCGACGGGCGGATCGAGCCGGGCAGCAGGTTCACCCTCTGGTCAGCGGCGGTGCCCGAACGTGGCTTCAAGACCCGGGTCCGCACGATGGAGGCGCCTCGTCGGATGGTGTGGGAGGGCGGCCTGCCGGGCGGGTTGTTCCGCGGCGTACGGACCTTCACCCTCGCCCCGGTCGACGGCGGGACCGACTTCGCGATGCGGGAGGAGTTCACCGGACTCCTGCTGCCGTTGATCTGGCGCAGCATGCCCGACCTCCAGCCGTCGTTCGACGTCTTCGCCGACGGGCTGGCCCGCGCGACGGAGGAGCTGCGATGAGCCTGGTGACCTACGGTGACGGCACCGCCGACGACCGTGGCAGCTGGAGACCCCGTCGGGCACGTCGACCTACACGGCATGGCGCGACGAGACCGCCGAACCGCCCGCGCTCGTGGTCCAGGTCGGCACCACGCGGCTCTCCTACCAGCTCCGTGCGCTGGACGATCTCCACGCGATGCTCCGCCGGCACGGTGACTGGATGCCGCTGGGCAACGCAGATGAGGGCAAGCCGGTGAAGGGCGGGACGGTGGAGTCCTGGGCGCGCGACCCGGACAACCCTGTCGGCGGCTACTACGGACTGCGCAAGGGCTATCGCGGCCGCTTCGCCAACTACGTCACGCCCGTCCTCGAGCTGCTCGGCTGGGCCGAGCTGGAGCACCAGCCTCGCAACAACCGCATCCGCGCCACGACCGAAGCACCGTAGCGATCGACGTCCGGGACGACTGATCGCGTCCCGTCGCCGGGTTGAACGACAGCTCGGCTGCGCGGGAAGATCCGGTCATGACCAGGCGCTCGAC
>CAZDAO010000127.1:0-7801 GCA_964503015.1 uncultured Nocardioides sp.
CGAGCCGGTCGAGGGCTTCGCCGACAGCCTCGGTGCGGCCGTGGGCGCCTCGCGCGCCGCGGTCGACTCGGGCTGGATGCCGCACGCCTTCCAGGTCGGCCAGACCGGCAAGACGGTCTCGCCGCAGCTCTACGTCGCCAACGGCATCTCGGGTGCGATCCAGCACCGTGCCGGCATGCAGACGTCGAAGACGATCGTCGCGGTCAACAAGGACCCGGAGGCCCCGATCTTCGAGCTCGTCGACTTCGGTGTCGTGGGCGACCTCCACACCGTGCTGCCCGCCGCGACCGAGAAGGTCAAGGAGCGCAAGGGCTGACGCTCCCAGCACTCGTACGACGAACGCCCCCGGCCGCTGCGGCGGGGGGCGTTCTGTCATGCGTGGCTCAGTAGCGGCTGCGACGCACGGTCCACGCGCCATCGCGGCGGACGATCCGCACCGTGTAGCGGTGGTCGCGGCCGCCGACGATGTCGAAGCGGTAGGGCAGGTCGTAGGTCGACGCGCGGGCGGCGGTGCAGGCGCGGGGCGGGGTCGGGAGGGACGTCCGGGACAGCCGGTCCCAGCCGTCGGACGACGAGTGCTGCAGGACGGTCGGCCAACCGCGGTGACGACCGGCCGAGGTGAGGAGCACGGCTCCGTCCGGGCCGTCCGGGACGACCACGTCGCAGCGACCGGGAACACCGCCGGCCAGCGTGACGACGCCGCGCTCGGGCGAGAGGACGTAGGTCCGGTCGCGCGCCGGAAGGGCGACGTACGTCCCGTCGGGCGACAGGCCACGCCTGTTCCAGTCGCCGCGGACAGCGCGCCAGGTCACGCCGTCCTGGGTGGTGAGCACGACGCCGTTGCGGCGCCCGCAGACCAGGCCGGCCGCCAGCACGGACAGCGGCTCGGCCGTCCAGTTGTCGGCCCAGGTGCACCGTCGGCGGCTGGTGAAGATCGTCGTGGGGGCCTGCCATGTCTGGGACACCGGGTCGTAGATCTGGGCCTGCACCGAACGCCGGTCGGCGGAGCCCAGGGCGACGAGTGGCAACCCGGGCGCGGTGTGGAAGTCCTGGTCGATCGCTCGCCAGGTCTGGAAGAGGCCGGGCGCGCTCGCCGGGGCGATCGCGGTCACCGCCCACGGTGACGTGGCGGCCGGGCGCGAGACCACCGTGCGGTGTGCCGGACTGCTCGGGTCACCGAAGAGCACGGTCTCGGCATCGACGTTGGCGAGGCTGCTGTCCGAGCAGGCGTCGGCGAGCGGGATCTCCTGCCGCACCGGGACCGCGTCACCGGTGCGGGTGAGCGCCACGAGCGCACAGCGCCCGCGACCGACCGCACCTCCGTAGAGGAACGAGACCTGCTCGGCGTCGGTGATGGTCGCGGTGACGGTGTACTCCTGGTCGTCGGCGTCGATCCGGTGCGCGACGAAGCCGGCGGCGGTCTTGGTGACGTAGCCCTGGTGGAGCGGCCAGACGGCGTTGCGGCCGTCGGGGGAGATGCCGGGCTCCTCGTAGGCCTCGCCCGGGAGCTCGTACGACACCCAGTTGACGGTGTCGGCCGTCCAGAGGGCCCGGCTGGCGGTCGGCGCCTGGTCCTCCGACCAGCTGTTGCGGTCGCACTCGGCCAGCACGGCGACGGCGCCGTTGGCGGTGCGCGCTTCGACGTCACCGCAGAAGAGGTTGCTGCGCTCGAGGACCACCGTCCGCGGACCCCACGTCCGAGCTGCTGCGTCGTAGCGCTTGGACCACACGGTCCGGTGGTTCGCGGCCGCCCATACGCGCAGCAGGTCGCCGTCGGCCAGGGTGAGCTCCACCCCGCCGGTGACCTCGCGCGGGAGCTGGACGGTCGGTGGCCCCGCCGCGCCGGGACCGGCGCCCGCCGTCGAGCCAGTGAGCACTGCCGCTGCGGTCGCCAGTGCGACCACCACCCCCGTGATGCGAGACATGGGCCGAGGATAGGCCCCGGCGGCCTACCCTCGTGGGCATGAGCAGCGAGGACGAGGTCCGCGAGGTGGCGGGTCGAGCGCGCGCCGCGAGCCACGAGCTCGCCACGGCGACCCGGGCGACGAAGGACGCGGCCCTGCACGCGATGGCCGACGCGCTGCTCGCCTCTGCGGCCGACGTCCTGGCGGCCAACGCCGAGGACGTCGCCCGCGCGGAGTCCGGCGGCACTCCGGCCAACATCGTCGACCGGCTCCGCCTCGACGACGCGCGCCTCGAGGCGATGGCGCAGGGCCTGCGCGACGTCGCGGGCCTGCCCGACCCGGTGGGCGAGGTGCTCCGGGGCGGCACGCTGGCCAACGGTCTCGAGCTGCGCCAGGTGCGCGTGCCCTTCGGGGTCGTCGGGATGATCTACGAGGCGCGCCCCAACGTCACCGCCGACGCCGCGGGCATCTGCCTCAAGGCCGGCAACGCGGTCCTCCTGCGCGGCTCCTCCAGCGCCCGGTCGAGCAACGCCGCGATCGTGGCGGCCATGCGCGGCGCGTTGGCCGGCAGCGGGCTGCCGGAGGACGTCGTACAGCTCGTGCCGGGGGAGACGCACGACAGCGTCAAGGCGCTGATGCGGGCCCGCGGGCTGGTGGACGTGCTGATCCCGCGCGGCGGCGCGGGCCTGATCCGCAGCGTGGTCGAGGGGTCCACGGTCCCGGTGATCGAGACCGGCGTCGGCAACTGCCACGTCTACGTCGACGCCTCCGCGGACCTCGAGCAGGCGCTGGCGATCGTGCTCAACGCCAAGACGCAGCGCACCAGTGTCTGCAACGCGGCGGAGTCGCTGCTGGTGCACGAGGACGTCGCCGACGAGTTCCTGCCGAGCGTCATCGAGGCGCTGCAGGCGGCCGGCGTCAGGATCCACGGCGATCCCGCCTTCGCGGAGTACGACGACGTGGTGGCCGCGACCGAGGACGACCACGGCGCCGAGTTCCTCGCGCTCGAGATCTCGGCCGCGGTGGTGCCGGACGTCGAAGGGGCCATCGAGCACATCCGGCGCTACTCCTCAGGCCACACCGAGGCGATCGTGGCCCGCGACCAGGGGACCATCCGCCGCTTCGTCGCTGCGGTCGACTCCGCCGCGGTGGTCGTCAACGCCTCGACCCGCTTCACCGACGGGGGCGAGTTCGGCTTCGGCGCCGAGATCGGCATCTCGACCCAGAAGCTCCACGCGCGCGGCCCGATGGGCCTGCCCGAGATGACGTCGAGCAAGTACGTCGTCGTCGGCGACGGCCACGTGCGCTGACGCACGAAGCCAGGCGATAGGATCGCGCCCATGCTGAGCACCGTCACCACGCTTGCCGCCGAGACCGCCGAGCACGGCGAGCCCGCGATCCACCCCTACGTCGTGGGTGCCATCGCGCTGGCCATCCTGATGGTCCTGCTGCTGGCAGTGATCTCCTTCGGTGGCGGCCGCGAGCACAGCTGATCCCGTGCCGGACCGGAAGGCGCCACGCCGCGTCGGCGTCATGGGTGGCACCTTCGACCCCATCCACCACGGCCACCTCGTGGCGGCCTCGGAGGTGCAGGCCTGGTTCGACCTCGACGAGGTCCTCTTCGTCCCCACGGGCGACCCCTGGCAGAAGAGCGACCGGCAGGTGACCCCCGCCGAGCACCGCTACCTGATGACGGTCATCGCGACCGCGGCCAACCCGCGCTTCAACGTCTCCCGCGTCGACATCGACCGGGCGGGCAGGACCTACACCATCGACACGCTGCGTGACCTCCGGGCCGAGATGCCCGACGCGGAGCTGTTCTTCATCACCGGCGCCGACGCTCTCGCCGACATCTTCACCTGGCGCAACGCCGAGGAGCTCTTCGAGCTCGCCAACTTCGTCGGCTGCACGCGCCCCGGCTACGCCATGGACCCCGAGGCGCTCGCCAGGATCCCGGCCGAGCGGGTCACCATGGTCGAGATCCCGGCCCTGGCGATCTCCTCCACCGACTGCCGCGAGCGCAAGCGGCGTGGGGAGCCGGTCTGGTACCTCGTCCCCGACGGCGTGGTCCAGTACATCGCCAAGCACGACCTCTACTCGGACGCCACCAGCAAGGAACACGCATCATGACTGCCACCGACCACGCCCTCGAGCTCGTCGCCGTCGCCGCCCAGGCCGCGCACGACAAGAAGGCCGACCAGGTGCTGGCCTTCGACGTGAGCGACCAGCTCGCGATCACCGATGCCTTCGTGCTGGCCAGCGCCAGCAACGAGCGGGCCGTCGGCGCGATCGTCGACGAGGTGGAGGAGAAGCTGCGCGACGTCGGCGCCAAGCCGATCCGCCGCGAGGGCCACAAGGAGGGCCGCTGGGTGCTCATCGACTACGGCGAGATCGTGGTGCACGTCCAGCACGAGGAGGAGCGCTCGTTCTACGCCCTCGAGCGCCTGTGGAGCGACTGCCCGCTCATCCCGCTCGACCTGTCGTGAAGCGCCTGGTCCTGCTCCGGCACGGCCGCACCGAGTGGAACGACACGCGGCGCGCCCAGGGGCACGCCGACATCCCCCTCGACGAGCAGGGTCAGGTCCAGTCCAAGGCCGTGGCGCCCGTGCTGGCCGCCTACGCGCCCGTCGCGGTCTGGAGCTCGGACCTCTCGCGCGCCGCCCAGACGGCCGCCCACGTGGCCGCCGAGGCGGGCCTGGAGCCCGTCCTGGACCCGCGCCTGCGCGAGTTCGACATCGGCCCGAACCGCACCGGCCTCACCAGCGAGCAGTACGCCGCCGCCCACCCCGAGGAGCACGCCATGCTGCTCGCCGGCGACGACGCCGCGATCCCCGGCCGGGAGACCGACGACGACGTGCTCGCGCGCTTCCTCCCCGCCCTGACGTCGTACGCCGAGACGCTGGGCGACGGCCAGACGGGCATCGTCGTCTCCCACGGAGCCGCGCTGCGCGTCTGCGTGCCGGCGTTCCTCGGGCTGGCCGACCCGGGGGAGGCCCTCGGCGTGCTCGCCAACTGCGGCTGGATCGAGCTCGAGCACTCCGCCTCGACCTGGACCGGCGGGGTGGAGCGGTGGCGCCTCATGGCCTGGAACCGCGTGGTGCAGTGAGCGACCGGGCGCGCGAGGTCGACCTGCGGCTCAGCCGCCAGCTGGCCAAGGTCATGGACGACGCGGTGACGGTGCCCGGGACCCGCTTCGGCGTCGGGCTCGACGCGGCGCTCGGCCTGCTGCCCGGAATCGGCGACGCCGTCGGCAGTGCCCTGTCGACCGTCATCGTGCGCGACGCGATCCTGGCGCGGGTGCCGATGACCGTGCTTGCCCGGATGGCGCTCAACCTCGTCGTCGACGCCCTCCTCGGGATCGTCCCCGGAGTGGGCGACCTCCTCGACGTGGCCCACCGCGCCAACCGCATGAACCTCCACCTGCTGCTCCGCGAGGTCGAGAAGCAGCCGCTGCGCGAGCCTCCGACAGCGGCGTACGTCGCCGGCGCGGTCGCCCTCACGCTCGTCCCGCTGCTCGCCGGGGTGGCCGTCGCGATCCTCTCGATCTGGCTGCTGGTGCGCTGGATCACCTGAGGTGGCACCCCGATTTCACGTCGGCAGGACTGTCGGCTAATGTTCTCGGCTGTTGGGGCTGTGGCGCAGCTGGTAGCGCATCTGCATGGCATGCAGAGGGTCAGGGGTTCGAGTCCCCTCAGCTCCACCGACCAGGAGGCCGGATCCGCGAGGGTCCGGCCTCCTGTGATTTCCGGGTGCGCCGGGCGCAGCTGGTAGCGGCTCTGCCGTTTCTGGGCGATGGCATGCAGAGGGTCAGGGGTTCGAGTCCCCTCAGCTCCACCGACCAGGAGGCCGGATCCGCGAGGGTCCGGCCTTCTGTGATTTCCGGGTGCGCCGGGTGATCGACCGCCTTCCGTCCCCTCCCTCCCGCCCGTCGGGGTAGTCCACCGGGCACTGGCTGTCCGAGGGGTCTGCCGACGACCACTTCCCGGTGGACTACCGCCGACGGACCGGACGGCCCACACCCCGGTCAGGAGGAGTGGCGCAGCGCCTCCACCACGGCCGCCATGTCGTCGGCGCCGAAGCCGAGGGCGGAGGAGCGGGCGTACAGGTCGTGGCTCTGGCGGGTCATCGGCGCGCTGGCCCCCGCGTGCTCGGCGAGGTCGAGGACCAGTCGGCAGTTGCGGGCGACGTCGTCGATCGCGGTCTGCGGCGCGTAGTCGTGCTCGAGCATGGCCGCGAGGCGCAACCTCGACACCGCGCTGGCCATCGGGCCGGAGTCGAGCACGCGGTGGAACACGTCCAGGTCGACGCCGCTGCTCTCGGCGAGGTGGACGGACTCGGCGAGGGCAGCGACCAGGCTGACGAGGAAGGCGTTCACCGACAGCTTGGTGGCAGTCGCGGCCGGCACCGCCCCGCAGCGTACGACGTCCCGGCTGGTGGGGGTGAGCAGCCGCTCGACGGCGTCGAGGTCGCCGTCGCCGGCCAGCATGACCACCAGCTCGCCCCGCTGGGCGGGAACGCGCGAGCCGGACACCGGCGCCTCGACGTAGCGTCCGCCCGCCTCCCGGACCCGCTGGTGCAACCCTGCGGCGGCGGTCGTCGAGACCGTGCCGAGGTTGACGATGGTGCGCCCCTCGAGGGGATGGGCGAACGTCGTGCCGTCCCAGCCGAGCACCTCGTCCAGGGCGGCCGCGTCCGCGAGCATGAACAGCACGACCTCGCACCGCTCCAGCACCTCCTGGACGTCGGCGGCGCCCTCGGCCCCGGCGCGCACCAGGTCGGCCACCCGCGCGGGGCGCCGCGTCCACACCACGAGCCCCTGCCCGGCTCCCAGCAGGTTCCGTGCGATCGGCTCGCCCATGTGCCCCAGCCCGACGAACCCGACCGGCTCTGAATCGCCCATCACGTGTCCCTCCTCGATCCCGTCGAGGCGATCACACCAGTCGCGTGGCAGGGGTGTCGCTGGCCACCTCGGAGACAGTGGCTTCCTCGCTTCGGCGGAAACGTCGGGGCGGTGGCACCATGTGCCCATGACCGCGACTGACCTCTCCATCAGCACCACCACGGCCGCCCACATCGAGGCGACCGAGCGCTATGCAGCCCACAACTACCACCCCCTTCCGGTGGTGCTGGCCGAGGGCGACGGCGCGTGGGTCATCGACGTCGACGGCAAGCGCTACCTCGACTGCCTCGCGGGCTACTCCGCGCTCAACTTCGGCCACTCCAACGAGCGCCTGGTCGCGGTCGCGCGCGAGCAGTTGGGCCGCCTGACGCTGACCAGCCGGGCGTTCTTCAACGACAGGCTCAGCGGCTTTGCCGAGGCGCTGTGCCGCCTGACCGGCAAGGACATGATCCTGCCGATGAACTCCGGCGCCGAGGCCGTGGAGACCGCGATCAAGGTCAGCCGCAAGTGGGGCTACGAGGTCAAGGGCGTGCCTGCCGGGCAGGCCTCGATCATCACCATGGAGGGCAACTTCCACGGCCGCACCACCACGATCGTCAGCTTCTCCGACGACGAGGTCGCCACCTCCGGCTACGCCCCGTTCACCACCGGCTTCCGCAGCGTCAAGTACGGCGACATCGCCTCGATCGCCGCGGCCATCGACGAGACCACCGTCGCCGTGCTCTTCGAGCCGATCCAGGGCGAGGGCGGCGTGGTCATGCCGCCGCAGGGCTTCCTGCGCGAGCTGCGCGAGCTGTGCACGGAGCGCAACGTGCTGATGGTCGCCGACGAGATCCAGTCCGGCCTGGCCCGCTCCGGGAAGACCTTCGCCTGCGACCACGAGGACGTCGTCCCCGACATCTACATCATGGGCAAGGCCCTGGGCGGCGGCATCTACCCCGTCTCCGCGATTGCGGCCGACCACGAGGTCATGGACGTCATCACGCCCGGCTCGCAC
>CAZDAO010000127.1:7811-9081 GCA_964503015.1 uncultured Nocardioides sp.
TCGACCTTCGGCGGCAACCCGCTGGCCGCGGCCATCGGCACCGAGGTCGTCGCGATGCTGGAGGAGGGCACCTTCCAGGCCCGCTCCGCCGAGATCGGCGTCCTGCTCGAGGAGGGCTTCCGCCCGCTCGTCGGCAACGGCCTGTCCGACGTCCGCGTCCGCGGGGCGTGGGCCGGCATCGACATCGACCCGACCCTGATGAGCGGCCGCCAGATGTCCGAGGCCCTGATGGCGCGCGGGATCCTCGCCAAGGACACCCACGGCTCGACCGTGCGCTTCGCCCCGCCGCTGGTGGCCAGCGACGACGACATCGCCGGGCTGGTCCGCGCGGTCACCGAGATCCTCGCGGGCTGACGGGCCGCCGCCGCGTGGCCGCGCGCTTCGACCACCTCGTCGTCGCCGTCGAGGACCTCGACGAGGCGGCGGCACGCTGGCGCGCGGCAGGGTTGCCCGCCGAGCGCGGGGGAGCGCACCCGGTCGGCACCGAGAACGTGCTCGTCCGCGGTCCGCGACCGGCGTACGTCGAGCTGATCGCGGCGGGCAGGGAGGAGTCCAACCCGTGGCTGGACCGGGTCCGCGACGCCCGTGGCCCGATCTCGTGGGCGGTCGCGGTCGATGACGTCGAGGCCGCCCGCGCGGCACTCGTCGCGGCCGGCTTCGGCCCGGCGCCCCCCGTCCCGGGCTCGCGACGTACCCCCGACGGCGACCTGGTGGAGTGGAAGGTCTGTGACGTCGACGGCGGGCCGTACGACGACGGACTGCCGTTCCTGATCGAGTGGACGACGCCGATGCCACCCGGTCCGGCCGACGGTCCGGTCCTCGAGTCGGTGTCCCTGACCCCGCCGGACCCCGACCGGGTGGCCGACCTGCTGGTGGCGCTCGGCTTCATCGCCGACCAGCACTTCCCGCGACGGGTCTTCTCCGAACCCGGCGGACTCGTCTCGGTCATGCTGGCGCCATTGGGTGACCCCGTCCCCGACGACGGCGTCACGTGGGTGTCCTTCAGCACCGATGCCGTCGCGCAGCCGACCTCGATCAGCTTCTCGACACCCGGCGGTGGGGGCACGGTCGTGCTCGACGGCATGGACGTCTCGACCCGTCCGGACCGGCGCAGGTTCGCCGCGTCCACGCTGCTGCCCGCCGTCGACGAGGCGTTCGCCCGCCTGCGCGGCGACCTCGCGGACTGGCCCAACCCCCATCCCGGCGGACGGCAGCCGCTGATGGAGGAGTACTCCCGCTGCCTGGACCCGGAGAAGTACCGCCTCCTCGC
>CAZDAO010000128.1:0-9079 GCA_964503015.1 uncultured Nocardioides sp.
GCACACCTGGAACACCGACTTCGTGCAGTCCTCGCCGTTCGGCCAGCGCTACGAGGCGATGGCCGACGAGATCGAGCGCGCGCTCACCTTCATGAAGGCGATCGGCGCCAACCCCGACGAGTTCCACCGCGTCGACTTCCACTCCAGCCACGAGGCGCTGCTGCTGGAGTACGAGCAGGCACTGACCCGCATCGACTCGCGCACCGACCTGCCCTACAACGTCTCGGCGCACTTCGTGTGGATCGGCGAGCGCACCCGCCAGCTCGACGGCGCGCACGTCGAGCTGCTCTCACGCATCAAGAACCCGATCGGCATCAAGCTCGGTCCCACGACCAGCCCCGACGACGCGCTCGCCTACGCCGCGCGCCTCAACCCGGAGAACACTCCGGGCCGGCTGACGTTCATCACCCGCTTCGGTGCCGGCAAGATCCGCGACGGCCTGCCGGCGCTGGTCGAGAAGGTCACCGCCGAGGGCCTCAACGTGGCGTGGGTCTGCGACCCGATGCACGGCAACACCTTCGAGGCGTCCTCGGGCTACAAGACCCGTCGCTTCGACGACGTCATCGACGAGGTCCAGGGCTTCTTCGACGTCCACCGCGCCCTCGGCACCTGGCCCGGCGGCGTCCACGTCGAGCTCACCGGTGACGACGTCACCGAGTGCGTCGGCGGTGGCGAGGAGCTCGACGAGGTCGGCCTGGCCCACCGCTACGAGTCGGTCTGCGACCCCCGCCTCAACCGGGTCCAGTCCCTCGAGCTGGCCTTCCTCGTCGCGGAGATGCTGCGCAAGGCCTGACGCGCGCACTGGCGGTTGCGGCATGCCCCGGGGTTCAGCCGACCGCCGCGCGCACGTGCGGCGGTCCTGGCCCCTCCAGAGGTCGGAGGGGGGCGACATCCGCCGCACGTGCGCAAAGGACCGCTGCCCCGTCAGGGTTGGTGCGACTTCGATTCCGATGGTCCGCTGCGGTACGCCGACGGGCGGCTGGTTGGATGACCGGTGTGATCGACCTGCGCTCCGACACCCTGACCCGGCCGACCGAGGAGATGCGTGCGGCGATGGCCCGCGCCGAGGTGGGCGACGACGTCTACGGCGAGGACCCGACCGTCACGGCCCTCGAGGAGCGAGTGGCCGCGATGTTCGGCCACGAGGCCGCGCTGTTCACCCCGACGGGGTCGATGGCCAACGTGCTGGCCGTCGCGTCTGTCGTCGCGCCGGGCCAGGAGGTGCTGTGTGAGTCCTCTGCGCACATCGCCCGCGCCGAGCTCGGCGCCCACGGCGCGATCTCCGGCATCACCATGCGCACCTGGACCGCCCCGCGGGGACAGGTCGACCTCGCGGCCATCGAGTCCATGTTCGCCCCGGACATGGGGCCGTTCTTCGTGCCCACCGCCGCGGTGTCGGTCGAGAACACCCACAACTTCGCGGGCGGCGCGGTGCTCCCGCTCGACGACCTGCGCGCGCTGCGGGCGTGGGCGGGCAGGAGTGGCGCTCGGATCCACCTCGACGGCGCGCGCCTCTGGAACGCCCACGTGGCGACCGGCACGCCGCTCGCCGACTACGGCCGTATCGCCGACGTGCTGGCCGTCTGCCTGTCCAAGGGGCTCGGTGCGCCGATCGGCTCGTTGATGGTCGGCACGGCCGACGCCATCGCCGAGGCCCGGGTGCGGCGCAAGCGGATGGGCGGCGGCATGCGTCAGGTGGGCGTGCTGGCCGCGGCCGGGGCGTACGCCCTCGACCACCACGTCGAGCGGCTGGCCGACGACCACGCGCACGCCCGACTGCTGGGCGAGGCGCTCGGGCTCGACCCGGCGGACGTGCAGACCAACATCGTGGTCGTCGACCGGCCCGACGCCCCTGCCTTCGTGGCGGCGGCCGCCGAGGAGGGCGTCCGGATCGCCGCGGTCGGCCCCCGCGCCGTACGCCTGGTGACGCACCTCGACGTCACGCGTGCCGATGCCGAGCGCGCTGCCGCGGTGCTCGCCCGCCTCGGCTGAGCCTCACCCGCCGGCACGCCACTCCCAGCGGCCGATGACCTCTCCCTCGTGGAGGGTCGCCCGCTCACCGGTGTCGGCGAAGCCGCGGGCGCGGTAGAGCCGCTGGGCCCGCCGGTTCGTCTCGCGCGTCCAGACCGAGAGCCGCGTCCAGCCCGGCCCGTGGTCCCCGCGCTGGAGCGAGCGCACCAGGGCGCTCGCGACGCCGCAGCCCCACAGGGCGGGGTCGACGAAGACCATGGACAGGTGGCCGCAGGCGTCGTCGTGGCCGTCCTCGTCCCGGAAGGGCTCGGCGACCAGCATGCCAGCCGCCCGCTCGCCGTAGTGGGCGAGCAGGGCGACCTCGCCCGCCTCGACACCACGGGCGACCTTCGCCGCCACCCGTTCGCTGCGGGCCTCGGACGGGACGTTGCCGGCGGCCCGGCGCGCCGCCTGCCACACCCCGACCGCCAGACGCCTCGACTCCTCGTCCGTGATGGGCGTGATGAGCGTGCGTGGCATGCGATCAGGCCGCGGTGCGACCGATGAGGGTGACCTCGCTGATGGCGGTGTAGTCGCGCCCGAGCGGGCCCGGGCCGGGCGGGGTCACCGACGTGATCGTGAGGGTGACCGTGCTCGTCTGCACCGGCGGCACCTTCAGCCGCTGCATCGCCGGCCGTTCGGAGAAGGTCTGGTCGACCGTGCTCCCGTCGTCGAAGGCCCACGTCGCGCTGAGGATCCGGCGGTTGTTGGGGTACCAGTCGACGCCGGCGACCTTCTTCGCATAGCCGTTGACCAGGCCGACGCGGTCGATCACGCCCGGCTCGGCGAGCGTGATGGTGATGGACTGCCCGGACGCGTCGCCCGCGGTGCGCCAGGTGGTGGCCGAGTCGCCGTCGCCCATCTGGCTCGCCTCGTAGGCGACCAGGTTGCCGTCGAAATCCTGGGTCGGCGGCGCGGTGTCGGGTGCCGCGAACGTGGCGGACCCGGCCAGGTCGAGGCGCTTGCCCACGCCCTGGGGCGCCTCGGAGGTCCCGGAGCCGTCGGTGGAGCCGTCGGCCGACGGGTCGTCCGCGGGGGCCGGGTCGTCGCCGGGTGAGGCGCTCGCCTGCCCGGCGCCCTGCTCGGTGGCGGTGTCGACCACCGGGTCGCTGTCGAAGACCTGCAGCAGGACGACCACCAGCGCCACCAGCGCGACCGCGCCGAGCACCCAGAAGAGCCAGGCCTTGCCGCTCAGCGGCGCCTCGGGCTCCAGCTCGTCCACCTCGTGGTAGGGGAGCAGGTCGGTCTCGGGGTCCCAGTCCGGCTCGGCGACGGGCGGCTCCGCCGGCCCCGGGGGCAGCGGGGTCGGGTCGGCCGCCTGGACGGGTACGGCGGCGGGCGGGGCCTCGCGCACGGTGGGCTCGGGCTCGTGTGCCTCCGGCGCGGGCTGGTCCGCAGGCGGACGCACCATGGTCGGCGTGGTGGCCGTCCGGGGCACGGCGGGAGCGGGCGCCCCGATCGGGTGCCCACAGTTGAGGCAGAACCGGCCCACACCGAGCTCGGCCCCGCACCGCACACAGGTGTCCACGGGGCCACGATAAGGGGCCGCACCCACCGGGAGCGGTGGTTCTCGGCTCAGACCGCGATGTGCGGGACCTCGCCCTCCACCACGCGGCGGGGTGCGAGCTCCACGGTCAGCATGGCGACCAGCACCATCGCGCCGCCGATCAGCAGTCGTGTGGTGAGGTGCTCGCCGCCGAGCCAGACGGCGAAGAAGGAGGCGAAGACCGGCTCCATGCTCATGATGATTGCGCTGCGGGTGGGTGGCAGGTGGGCCTGCGCCCAGGTCTGGCCGAGCAGGCCGAGCGCGCCGACCACCACCGCCATGTAGGCCACCGACACCCAGTCGGAGGTGCGATCGGGCAGCACGATGCCGTCCGGTGCCGTCGCCAGCGTGCACACCACCGCGATCACCATGACCTGGAGGATCGTCATGCCGAGGGCGTCCTGGGCCGAGGACCAGGCACCGAGGCCGACGATGTGGAGGGCGTAGAGGACCGCGGACGACAGCGTGATGAGCTCCCCGTAGCCGATGCTGAACCCCCGGAGCGCCAGCACGCCCAGGCCCACCGTGGCGAGGGCGACGGCCACCCATGTGACCGGCGGGATGCGGGTCCGCAGGATCGCGGCGGCCAGGAGCGGCGTGCACACGACGTACAGGCCGGTGACGAAGCCGCTGATGCTCGCCGGGGTGTGGGCCAGCCCGGCGGTCTGGAGGATCTGCGCGACGCCGTAGAGCAGGCCGAGCACGACGGCGTGGCGGCGCACGAGGGGTGAGAGCCGGCCCACCGCCCGCGGCGCCACCACCAGCAGCGCCAGCGACGCGATCGTGAAGCGGACCGCGAGGAAGTCCAGCGTCGGCACCCGGTCCAGCAGGTCCTTGATGAGGAAGAACGTCGAGCCCCAGGAGGCGGCGAGGGCCAGCAGCGCCGCCGCCGCGAGCAGGGTCGTACGACGGTCGTGCGCGGATTCCACCGCAGAAGGCTAGGGGGTCAGATCAGGAACAGCGTGATCGTCGAGCCCTTGGGCACCTGGTCGCCCTGCTCGGGGTCGGAGCTGAAGACGAAGCCGAGGCCG
This sequence comes from uncultured Nocardioides sp., assembly GCA_964503015.1. GTDB lineage: Bacteria > Actinomycetota > Actinomycetes > Propionibacteriales > Nocardioidaceae > Nocardioides. Next base: position 4,588 of record CAZDAO010000128.1, read on the forward strand.
AGGTAGTTGTCGGCCTCCTCGGTCCGCACCTCGAAGCCGAGGCCCTGGAGCAGCTCGGTGGCCGCCTCCACTCCCATCGCGCGGACCCGCGGGACCTCCACGAGCTCGGGGCCCTTCGACACCACGAAGGAGACGGTGTCGCCCTTGTGGAGCGTCCCGGTCGTGGGGTCCTGGGAGATCACGTCGCCCTCGCCGACGGTGTCGCTGAACTCCTCGCCGGTGACCTCGACCTGCAGCCCGCGCTTCTCCAGCGCGGCCCGGGCGTCGTCGAGGGACCTGCCGGTCCAGTCCTTGACGGTGATCGGCTTGCGGCCCTTGCTGAGCACCAGGTCGACGGTCGCACCCGGCTTCAGCGTGGTGCCGGCCTTCGGCGAGGTGCGGATGACCTGTCCCTCGGGGACCGTCTCGCTCCACCGCCCGACGCTCGTGCCGAACGCCAGGTTGGTCGCCGCCAGCGCGTCCTGCGCCTGGTCCTCGGTCTGCCCCTCCAGCGGCGGCACGTCGTAGCGCTCGGGCCCGAGCGAGAGAGTGAGCGTGACGGTGCCGCCGTCGAGGACCTGGCCGCCCGGCTCGGGATCGGTGGCGATGACCAGTCCCGCCGCGACGTTCTCGGAGTACGCCGGGTCGCCGGGCTCCGCGTCGAGGCCGGCCCGCTCCAGACGGGCACTCGCGGCCGCCTCGTCGAGGCCCAGCACGCCGGGTGTGGTGGTGTAGCGCGCCCAGCCGAACCAGTAGGCGCCGACACCGATGCCGGCGACGAGCAGCAGGGACAGCAGCAGCACGAGCGGTCCCTTGACCGAGCGCCTTCGGGCCGTCGTGGTGACCGGGGCGATCGGGCTGGGGGCACGGGACGGGCGGCGACCCGGCGACGGCCGGCCGGCTGCGTCGTCGTACGACCGGTCGGGGGCGCGGACGGGCAACGCGCTGGTGGCCGGTGCCTCGGCGGGGGGTGCGGCTGCGGCCGGAGGTGCCGGGTGGCGCTCCAGCGCGGTGGTCCGGTCCGGGCTGCCGTCGTCGACCAGCCCGGAGTCGCGCGGGTCGACCTCGGTGAGCAGGGCCAGGGCGGCGGCGTCGAAGGGCTGGGGCATGGTGGCGTCGCCGTGCACGTCGGCCAGGTCGGCCTCTGGGGTGCGGCGCGGCATCAGGTCGCTGGCGAGCTCCGGGTCGGAGGCCAGGCCCTCGCGCAGCGCCTGGGCGACGCGGTGCACGTGGTGGAGCAGCACGGAGGCGTCGGCGGGCCGCTGGCTGCGGTCGCGCGAGGTGGCGCGGGCGACGAGGGCGTCGACGTAGTCGGGGATGTCCGGCTCCGCGACGGAGGGGAGGGGGACGTCGTGGTGGACGTGACGGTAGGCGACCTGGATCGGCGACTCGCCCTCGTGCGGCTTGCTGCCGGTGAGCAGCTCGTAGAGCACCACGCCGGCCGCGTAGACGTCGGCGCGGGCGTCCGCGCGGCCGTCCACGACGAGCTCGGGTGCGAGGTAGGAGACGGTGCCGATCAGCACGCCGCCGGTCGCGGTGTGCTGGGTGTCGGCGCTGACCGCCTTCGCGAGGCCGAAGTCGGCGACCTTGACCTGCCCGCCGTGCGCCTCGTCGGCGATCAGCACGTTCTCCGGCTTCACGTCGCGGTGGACCAGTCCCGCGCGGTGCGCGGCGGCGAGCGCGGACACGACGGGCTCGAGCAGGGCGAGCGCCCGGGCCGGCGGCATCGGCGCCTCCTTGCGGATCACGTCGCGCAACGTGTGGCCGGGGACGTACTCCATGACGAGGAAGACGGTGTCCGAGCCGTCGGAGGTGTCGTCACCCTGGTCGTAGACCCCCACCACGTGGGGGTGGTTGAGCCGGGCCGCGGCGCGTGCCTCTCGCACGAAGCGGGCGGCGAAGTCCTCGTCGTCACCGAGGCCCGGGTGCATCACCTTGACCGCGACGGTCCGGTCCAGCCGGGTGTCGGTGGCCTCGTAGACACTGGCCATGCCGCCGCGCGCCACTCGCGCGCCGATGCGGTAGCGACGGTCCAGCAGCCGCCCGACCAAGGGGTCGCCACTGGCGCCGGGCGCTGCTGCGCGGGCGTGCTCGGGTGGCTCCACAGTCGACCTCCAACACCGGACGGGGAAGGATCCGGCGCGCCCATCGTACGGAAACGGCCCCCGACGCCGCTCTCAGCCGCGGCTCCGGCGTGGCGTCCGGGCCGGCATTGGGCCCGGCGTCCGGCGTGCCGGATGCTCAGCAGGCGTCGTGGTACGTGCTCAGCTCGAACTGCGGCGCCTTGATCGAGCGCTCGTTGGGGGCGCGCATCGACCAGTAGCGCATCCAGTCCATCTGCATCCGCGCCGGGTGCATCTTCTTGCCGCCCCGGGCGCGGAGCTCGAACTTCAGCTGGCGGCGCACCGGGTCTAGGGCCGCGGCACGGCGCTCGGTGTGCACGACATGGGCGTCGACGAACCACGAGATGTGGTCCTCGGCGACCTCGACGGCGTAGGTGTGCCACCGGTCGTTGCGCAGGTGGCGGTCCTTGAACCCCCGGAACGAGTTGTTCGGCAGGGTGTGTACGTAGGACTTCACGGTGTTCTTGCCGAGGGTGAAGTTCTGCAAGCCGATGTCGCGGCCACCGCAGTGCTGCTCGCGGTCGCCGGCGGGGACGAGCTCGGTGACGACCTTGTAGTTGCTGCCGCCCGGGGTCGTGCCCATCCGGCGGGCGCGGGCGCGGATCTCCCAGCGGCCGTAGGTGTGCCCCGGCAGGTCGAGCGTGGCCGAGACGCTGCCCTTGCGCGTGGTCATCAGCGTCAGCATGCCGTTCTGGGTGCGCACCACACCGCGGCCGGCCTTCTTCCAGTACGCCGGCTTGGCGCCGACGAACTCCTGGCGGAACACGCCGTGCTGGTACCAGCCGTAGGTGTTGCCGGCGTGGACCGGGCCGGGCGCACCGTGGACGTGGTCGGCGGACGCGGGGGAGACCGCCGGCGAGATCGTCAGGGCCAGGAGGCCGACGAGCGCGGCGGCGAGGACGGGGCGGAGGGAGCGCATCGGGACACCGTACGAAGGCGGCCGGTCGCCGACAAGTCCGCGAGCCGGTGCTCAGGCCGGTGGACGCCCGGCCTCGAGACGCTGCTTGATCGCCTCCACGTTGCGGACGTACGTCTTCGTCTCGTCGTAGAGCCCGTGGCGCCGCACCGCGCCGAGCCCTTGATAGTAGGCGGCGATCTTGTGGGTGCGCCGGTGGGTCTCCTCCGCGAGCACCCGGAGCAGCAGGACCCCGGCCGCCGCGTTGTCCCCGAGCCGGCGCAGGTCGAGGTCGCGGCCGGCGTGCTGCTCCATCCACCGGCCCGTCGACGGCAGCACCTGCATCGCGCCGATCGCCCGGGCGTGGGACACCACGCCCATCTGCCATCCGGACTCCTGCCAGGCGATCGCCAGCGCCAGCTGCGGGTCGACGTCGTGGTTGCGGGCGGCTCCGGCGATCACCCGGCGCACCTTCTCGCGTCGCGGTCGGGGTGCTGCCACGCGGGCAGCGCACCGCCGTCGGCGTGGGCGGGGGCCTGGGCGAGCGCGGTCGCCACGCCGAGGGCGAGCCCGGCGACGGCGCGGGCGAGAGGTCGGGATCGGGGTGCTGGTCGGGGCACGGCTGCTCCTGGTCCCGTCCGCTGCGCCCACGGGGCCGAGGCCCGTGGGAGGGAAGCGCGCGGACGAGCCGTCGACGCTACCCAGCGGCCCCACCCGGCCGCGAGGCGCCGGGTGGGTCGGGCGTGTCGCCCGTGACAGACTCCGCACCATGAGTGACGTCCCCCTCGCCGACCGTGACCTGGCAGCCCTCGTCCCCGAGTGGCTGGAGTGGAGCCAGGTGGCCGAGCTGCTCGGCGTGACGCCCGCGAAGGTCCGCTCCATGGTCAAGGACCACGAGCTCGCACAGGCCGTCCCCGTGCCCGGCGCCGGTCCGCGCGTGCCCGCCGACTTCATCCAGGACGGCCAGGTCGTCAAGGGCCTGCCGGGGCTGCTCACGCTGCTCCACGACCACCGGTTCGACGACCGCGAGTGCATCGCCTGGCTGTTCACCGACGACGACCTCCCCGGGCGGCCGATCGACGCGCTCCGCGAGAACCGTGGGAGCGAGGTCAAGCGCCGGGCCCAGGTGCTGGAGTACTGATGGCCCGGCCGACGACGGGCCGCCGGCGCTACCAGTGGGGCCTGGTCCTCCTGACCGCGGTGCTCCTCGTCGCCTGGCTGCTCGTCGACGGTGGCGGGCCGGCCGGCCCGTCCGGCAGCACGACGTCCCCGTCGTCCCCGTCGTCCTCGTCGTCGACCGCGGTCGTCGGCCCGGGCGCGTCGGAGACCACCGAGGACACCGGCGAGGACGGTGGCACTGACCCGGAGAGCGGGCTGCCCCTCGTGCAGGTGTCCGACCTGCCACCGGAGGTCGCCGAGACGATCGCGCTGATCGACGCCGGCGGCCCGTTCCCGGAGCCGGACCGTGACGGGTCGACCTTCGAGAACCGTGAGG
>CAZDAO010000129.1:0-2885 GCA_964503015.1 uncultured Nocardioides sp.
CGTACGACGCTGTGGCCCGGGCTCGCCGAGCACTTCCCGGTCGCCGAGCAGCAGGTCCCGATCCGCGACGTCCGCGACCGGATGCTGTTCATCGAGGCGCTCGAGACCGCGAAGTGCTTCGAGGAGGGCGTCATCACCTCGGCGGCGGCCGCGAACATCGGCTCGATCATGGGCATCGGCTTCCCGGCCCTGACCGGCGGCGCGGCGCAGTTCATGACCGGCTGGCAGGCGCTCGACGAGACCGGCCACGGCGTGGGGCCGATCGGGCTCGAGGCCTTCCTGGCCCGGGCCGACGAGCTCGCCGACGCCTACGGCGAGCGTTTCCGCCCCACGCCGTACCTCCGCGACCTCGCGGCGACGGGTGGGTCCTTCCCCGCCTGACCGGGCACTTCCTCCCCGTCCTGCGTGCCGACCGGGCTCTTCCTCCCCGTCCTGCGTGCCGAGCGGGCGCTTCCTCCCCGTCCTGCGTGCTGACCGGGCGCTTCCTCCCTGTCCTGCGTGCCGACCGGGCGCTTCCTCCCCGTGAGTGGGGAGGAAGGGGGAGCTCGTCGTCCGTGACGGGGAGGAGGTGCCCGGTCACCGTTCGTGACGGGGAGGGAGCGCCCGCTCGATTCTCCTGTGCGGATGCGCCCGCTCGGCGAGAATCGTCCGGTGAGCCAGACCCCTGCCGTCGTCGTCCGCGGCCTGCACGTGCGCTTCGGTGACGTCGAGGCGGTGTCCGGGGTCGACCTCGTCGCGGACAGCGGGCAGGCGACCGCCCTGCTGGGGCGCAACGGGGCGGGCAAGTCGACGACCATGAAGGTGCTGGCCGGCGTCGTCCCGCCGACCGCCGGCCAGGTCACCGTGGCCGGTCACGACGCCGCGACCGACGCGGTCGGCGTGAAGCGGGTCGTGGGCTACTGCCCCGACGTCGGTGGCTTGGTCCCGCGGGCGACTCCGTGGGAGCACCTCCAGCTCAGCGCCCGGCTGCGGCGGATGGACGACTGGGAGGAGCGCGGCCGCGACCTGCTTGAGCGCTTCGAGCTCGGCGACGTCGCGCACCGCGTGGTGGGCGGGTTCAGCCACGGGATGAGCCGGCGCCTGAGCGTCGTGCTGGCGGCGCTCCACGAGCCGGCCGTGCTGCTGCTCGACGAACCGTTCGACGGCGTCGACCCGCTCGGCGTCGAGGCCACCCTCGAGGTGGTCGCGGACGCCCGGGCCCGCGGCGCGTGCGTGCTGCTGTCCACCCACCTGCGCGACCTCGCGCTCGAGGCCTGCGGCACGGCGGTCGTGCTGCGTGGCGGCAACCGCGTCGCGGCGATGCAGGCGGCCGAGCTCACCGGCGAGGCCTACCGTGACCTCCTCGACTGACTGGCTCGAGGCCGCGCGCGACACCCGCCACCTCGTCGCGTTCCGCGCCCGGACCGTACGCCGTCCCGCTGCGGCCGTCGCCGGGGCGCTCGTCGTCGTGGCGCTGACCGTCGGCTTCGCCGTCGGGCCGGCGTTCTTCGACCTCGAGGCCGTCCGTAGCGAGACCCTGCAGAAGGCGGTCGCCGCGCTGCAGGCCAACCTGGGTGCCGCCTTCGTGGGCTTCCTCGCGCTCTCCGTCAGCTCGGCGATGAGCAGCGGCGGGGGCCGGGAGCTGCTCTCCCGCAGCGAGGCGGCCATCCACCCGGTCAGTCCCGTCGCGGAGCACCTCGGCGCGCTGCTCCTGGCGCCGGTGAACCTGGCCTGGCTGGTCCAGATGTGGGGCCTCCTCGCCGTCTCGGCCCTCGTGGCGGAGCCCGGCCACCTGCTCGGCGCCCAGCTGGTGGTGCTCGCCTGGGTGCTCGCCGCGACGGCCGCAGGGCAGGCGATCGGCTGGACCGTCGAGGGCGTACGCCGCACCCCGCACGGTGTCGTCGCAGTGCGGGTGGTCGGCGGGCTCGTCGTGCTGGCCCTGGCCGGGACGCACCTCGCGGGGGCCCTCGGGCCGCTCGTGCGCGCGCTGCCCACGACCTGGCTGGCGGAGACGGCGCCGACCTCGCGCTGGCCGGTGGCGGTCCTGGTGCTGCTGGTCGTCGGGATCGTCGCGGTCGTCACCGGCGCCCGTCCCGCCGCCTGGGCGCTCGGGCTGCCACCCCGCGAGGAGCTCCGCGTCCAGTCCGGCGTGCACGAGGCGCGTCCCGCGCCCGAGCCGCGCCGGGGCTCGCCCGAGCGGGCGCTCCTGCGGCGGCTCGACCGCGGCTCGGTGTGGCGCTCGGTCGGCATGCGGCGCGGCCTGCTGGTCCTGGGCTTCGGGCCCGGCCTGGTCGCGCTGGTCGCCGGCCTCCAGTGGAGCTCGGTGATGCTGCTGCCGGGCCTGACCGCCAGCGGCGCCGCCCTGCTCTTCGGTGTCAACGCCTGGTGCCTCGACGGCAAGGGAATGGTCTGGCGCGAGACCCTGCCGGTCTCCGCGCGGGACGTGTTCGACGTACGCGCCCTCGTCGTCGCCGAGTGCATGCTCCTGGTGTCGGGCGTGACCGTTGTCCTCGCCCTGCTGCGCAACGGTCTGCCCTCACTGGTCACCGGACTGGCGGTCGCCGCGTGCTGGCTGGTCGTGGTCGTGCAGGTCCTGGCCATCGCGATGACCTGGTCGGTCCGCTCCCCCTACTCCGTCGACCTGTCCTCGCCGCGGGCGACGCCCGCGCCCCACGCGGCCATGGCGGGGTACGCCGGGAGGCTGTCGCTGGTCACGACGCTCACCGCCATGCTGTTCACCGCCTTCGCCGCCCTTCCCTGGGCCTGGCTCCCGGTCGCCGTCGCCGTGCCGTTCGTGGCGTGGTCGTCGTACCGCCTGCGCCGCGCCCGCCGCCGCTGGCTCGACCCCGCCGACCGGGCCCGGGTCGTGCTGACGGTCGCCGCCGTCTGACGTCCTGCGCCGGGCC
>CAZDAO010000129.1:2985-4334 GCA_964503015.1 uncultured Nocardioides sp.
CACGGGGCCTGCATACGTGGTATACATACCCGGTATCCATCGCTCACGGGGGGCGGTGGACGGACCACGGAGGCGCGGATGTCGATCCGACAGGCGATGCTGGCGATCCTGGAGCAGGGGCCGATGTACGGCTACCAGCTGCGGGCCGAGTTCGAGCAGCGCACCGGCGAGACGTGGCCGCTCAACATCGGGCAGGTGTACACCACCCTCACGCGACTCGAGCGTGACGGACTGGTCGAGGTCGTCGAGCTCGGGGGAGCCGACGACACCCAGTCCGGGACCGAGCGGCACGTCAGCTACCGCGCCACCGAGGCGGGACGGAGCGAGGTGTCGGAGTGGTTCGCCACTCCGGTGCCTCGCTCCCAACCCCCGCGCGACGAGCTGGCCATCAAGCTGGCCATCGCCGTGACCCTGCCCGGCGTCGACGTCGGCACGATCATCCAACGCCAGCGCAGCGCCACCATCGCTGCGCTCCAGGACTACACCCGTCTCAAGCGCACCGGCCGGGCCGCCTCGCCGGAGGCGCCCGAGGACCTCGCCTGGAGCCTGGTCCTCGACAGCCTCGTCTTCGACGCCGAGGCCGAGGTGCGCTGGCTCGACCACTGCGAGGCACGCCTGCGCCGCGCGGCCCTGGACCGCGAGGACGTACGCCGCGACGCGCCGGCCGCGACGACCACCGAGGGGGTCACCCGATGAACGCCGTCCTCCACCTCGCCGCCGTCACCCGCGTCCACGGCGAGGGCGCCACCGAGGTGCACGCCCTGCGCGGCGTCACCTTCCGCGCCCACCCCGGCGAGCTCGTCGCGGTGATGGGACCGTCGGGCTCCGGCAAGTCCACCCTGCTGACGCTGGCCGGCGGGCTCGACGCCCCGACCGCCGGCTCGGTCTGGATCGAGGGCACCGACCTGGCGAGCCTCGACCACGCCGGTCGCGCCCGGATGCGGCGCACGTCGGTGGGCTATGTCTTCCAGGACTTCAACCTGATCCCCGCCCTCACCGCCGCCGAGAACGTCGCCCTGCCGCGCGAGCTCGACGGCGAGAAGGGCAGGATCGCGCGCCGGCTCGCGCTGACCGCGCTGGAGGAGGTCGGCATCGCCGAGCTCGCCGACCGGTTCCCCGACGAGATGTCGGGCGGCCAGCAGCAGCGCGTCGCGATCGCCCGCGCGATCGTCGGCGACCGCCGGCTGATCCTCGCCGACGAGCCCACCGGCGCCCTCGACACCGACACCGGGGAGGAGATCCTGCGACTGCTCCGCGCCCGGTGCGACGCCGGCGCAGCCGGCGTGATGGTCACCCACGAGGCCCGGCACGCCGCCTGGGCCGACCGCGTCGTCTTCCTGCGCGACGGC
>CAZDAO010000129.1:4434-9033 GCA_964503015.1 uncultured Nocardioides sp.
CCGGCCCTGCTGATCGCCTGGCGCGACGCGCTGCGCCACCGGGGCCGCAGCGCCCTGGTGCTGGTGATGATCAGCCTGCCGGTGCTCGCCGTCAGCGCCGCTGCCGTGATCATCAAGACCTCGCAGGTCGAGGGCATCGAGAAGGCCGACCGCTACCTCGGCGCGGCCGCCGCGCGGATCGTCACCGATGGGCGCGGCGAGGTGCTCCAGTCCGCCGACCCCAGCGGCGGCGCGTCGAGCGCGGTGGATGACGTCGACTACGACAACCCGCCCTCGGAGGCGGAGCTGCTCGACGTCCTGGAGCCCGGCGCCCGCCTCGTCCCGATCTCGTCCGGGTGGGGCGGTGCGCGCCTGGGTGAGCGCGTCATCGACTTCGGCACCACCGGGGTGGACCTGCGCGACCCCGTCGCGGCCGGGCTCTTCGAGCTCGAGAGCGGGCGGCTGCCGAGCGCCCGGGGCGAGGTGGTCGTCAACGACGCGATGCTCGACAAGGGGCTCGCCGTCGGCGACGACCTCGAGGTCGCCGGCACCGACGTGACGATCGTGGGCGTGGGGCGCGACGCGTCCTCGCGCGCCTACCCGGTCATGCTCGGCTCGCCCCTCGACCTCCCAGGCGACAGCAGCGGTGGCCACGGCGAGTGGCTCGTCGACTCCGGTCCGGTGACGTGGGAGCAGGTGCTCGAGCTCAACCGGATCGGGGGGATCGTCACCTCGCGTGCCGTGCTCGCCGACCCGCCTGCGACCACCCCGTTCGACGAGATGATGGACTACGACGACGGCGGCAACCAGACCCTCGCCGTCGCCGTGCTCATCGTCGTGATGGCGCTCATCGAGGTCGTGCTGCTCGCCGGCCCGGCCTTCGCGGTCGGCGCGCGCCGACACGCGCGCACGCTGGCCCTCATCGCCGCCTCGGGAGGCACTCCGGCGCAGTCCCGTCGCGTCATCCTCGGGAGCGGCGTCGTGCTCGGCGCCGTCGCCTCGACCGCCGGTCTCGGCCTCGGCATCGTCGCCGGCTGGGCCCTCCTGCCGCTCGTGCAACGCTTCGACGACCAGTGGTTCGGCCCGTTCGAGCTGCCGTGGCTCTACCTCGCCGCGATCACGGCCTTCGGGGTCGTCTCGGCGGTCCTGGCCTCCGTCGTGCCCGCCTGGCTGTCGAGCCGCCAGGACGTGGTCGCCGTACTGGCCGGTCGTCGGGGCGACCGCCGGCCACGTGCGTCGACGCCCGTCGTCGGACTGGTGCTCCTCGGCGTCGGCGTGGCCGCGTCGGCGTACGGCGCCGTCACCTCCGACAGCGGCAACGGCGCCTTCTGGATCGCCGGTGCCGCGATCGTCTCGGTGCTCGGGATGATCCTCGTGGTGCCCGTCGTCGTGACCGCGATCGCCAGGGTCTCAGGACGGCTGCCACTGACCACGAGGTACGCCGCCCGCGACGCCGCCCGCCACCGCACGCGCACGGTGCCCGCGGTCGCCGCCGTCGCCGCGACGGTCGCCGGGGTGGTCGCGCTCGGCATCGCCAACGCCAGCGACGAACTGGAGAACCAGGAGACCTACCTGCCCCAGGCGGCGATGGGCACGGGCTACGTCTCGTGGGCGCCCGACGTGCTGCCCGGTGAGCCGGCACCGGACCCCGACGAGGTCTGGCCGCGGATCGAGGACGCCATCGCGAAGGCGGCGCCCGACGTCGAGGTCGGCGCGCTGCAGGGTCCCGACGAGAGCGGTGACGAGCGCGGCTACACCAGCACGATGGTGCGGCTGCCGACGGCGCTCGAGGAGCGGGCCTGGGGCGTGCAGGTCTACGGGCCGCTGCTCACCGTGGCCGACGACACCGACCTGCTCTTCCCCGACCCGGAGGTCGCCACCGCGGCCGACGCCGCCCTCGCCGAGGGGCGGGCCGTGGTGTTCACGGCCCCGGGCGAGGAGGTCGACGAGGTCGTCGAGGTCACGCTGCGCACCGAGACCTGGCGGGAGAACGCCGAGCAGCCGGAGGTCGAGACCTCCGAGCCGTTCGAGGCGCAGGTCGTCGCGTGGCCCCGTGACACGTTCGCCCCGACCGGGGCGATCCTGCCGACCGCGCTGGCCGAGCAGGCCGGGCTGGACGTCGTCACCTCACGCCTGGTGCTCACCGGCGACCTCGACGAGGCCACCCAGACACGCATCGAGGAGCAGACCCAGGGGGCGGCACCCGGCACGTACACCTACGTCGAGCGCGGCTACCAGCGCCCGCCCGAGGCCACGATCATCCTGGTCGTGCTCGGCGCGCTCGGTGGTGTGCTGATGCTCGGCGGGACGCTGACGGCGACGTTCCTCGCGCTGTCGGACGCCCGACCCGACCTGGCCACGCTGTCCGCGGTCGGGGCGGCGCCACGCACCCGCCGCCGGGTCGCGGCGGCGTACGCCCTCGTCATCGGCTTCGTCGGTGCCGTCCTGGGGGCGGTGGTCGGCTTCGTGCCCGGCATCGCCATCTCCCGACCGCTGACCAGCTCGAGCTGGTCCGGGGTCTCGGCGCACGGCCCGTTCCTGGACGTGCCGTGGCTGATGATCGCGATCATCGTGGTCGCGCTTCCCCTGCTCACCGCCGCCGTGGTGGGCCTGACCGCCCGTTCCCGGCTGCCGCTGGTCGCGCGCCTGGACTGAGCAAGCGGTCACCGGCCGATCTCGACGTCGGCGGCGACGGCGTCGGCGTCGAGGGCGTCGGTGAGCAGCGCCTCGAGGTCGGCCAACGCCGAGGTGGCGTCGCGCCGCAGCTTGCGTGACGGGGGCTTGCCCGGCCCGGGGTCCTCGGGCGCCTTCGTCGGTGTCGCCGACGTCGGGACAGTCGTCGGGGTGGTGGTCGGGGTGGTCGTCGGGGCGGGCGTCGGCGTCGGCTCGGGGGCGGGCGTCGGCTCGGGCAGCGGTCCGGTGACCGAGGCGCGCACGACCGCGGCCTGCTCGTCGAACCATGCCCGCAGCCCGGCCAGCTCGGCGGCGCCCATCGGCTGCGCGTCCTCGGAGACCAGCACGACCTGGAAGGCCAGCGCGGACGTACGACACGTGTCGCACGCCGCCGTCACCGACAGGGCGCGGTTGTTGGGCACGGCCGTCGGGCGCCCGCGGAGCACGACGACCTGCACCGACAGCGCGGTGCCGGTGCACCCGGCGCACCCCTGTGCCCAGGCGGTCGCGACGTTGTCGAGGAGGGCACGCCGCGCGCGGTTGGCGTAGACCACCTGCAGCGAGGTGCTCTCGCCGGCGCACCCGTCGCACGTGGTCGAGGTGAGCGCCGCGGTGTCGGCGGAGATCTCGAGACCACCGGCCCAGGCGCGTGCGTCGAAGGCCCGGTCCACGGCGGCCGGTGCCGCGCCCGTCGGGTGCGCGCTCGAGAGGAGGTCGACGGCGGTGGGACTGCCGGGCCTGCCGGGCTTGCCTGGGTGGGCGGCGGGCGACGAGCCGCCGGCCACGGCGACGGCCACCACGGCGACCGCGGCTGCCACCACCGGGACGAGCACGCGCCGCGGGTTCACGACCGCGCTCCGGTCTGCACGAAGGTGTCGGCCACCGCGGCGGCGATGTCGACGAGACTGTCACGGGTCCTGCGGTGGAGGGAGGACATGTCGGTCAGGGCTCCTTGCTCGAGGGCGCCGTCCCACGGGACGGTGACCACGCGGTGGCAGCGTCGCTCGAAGTGACGCCGCATCTTCTCGGGGGGCGCGGCGCCGTGGCGTTGCGCGTTGACGACGACGACCGCGCGCGAGACGAGGTCGCCGAAGCCGTGCTCGTCCATCCAGTCCAGCGTCAGCGCGCCGGCGCGGCCGCCGTCCAGGCCGGCCCGGACCACCAGCACCACCTGGTCGGCCTCGCTGAGCAGCCCCTGGTTGGCGCTGTCGAGGATGCCGGTGCCGGTGTCGAGCAGGATCAGGTTGTAGAAGTGGTCGAGCAGGCCGACGAGGCGGTGGTAGTCGTCACGGTCCAGGGCCATCTGGATCCGTGGGTCGTCGTCGGAGGCGAGCACCTCGAGCCGGGACTCGACCGCCTGGGACGTGTAGCCGCGCAGCGCGGCGTAGCTGCTGATGTCGTCGAGGTCGCGCAGGACGTGGGTGATGTTCATGTCGTGCGGGGGTGCGACCCGGTGGGCGAGGTTGCCGGCGTCGGGGTTGGCGTCGACGGCGATGACCCGGTCGCCGCGGAGCATCGCGAAGGTGCTGCCCAGCGCCAGGGTGATCGTCGTCTTGCCGACCCCGCCCTTCCGGCTGAGCACCACGACCCGGCGCGACCCCTCGATGGGGGTGCGCAGTCGCCGCTCGAGCTCTTGGCGGCGCTGCTCCGCGGGGCTCGGTCCGGGGTTCACGGCGTGGCCGGTGCCCTGGTAGACCGCGCGCCGCCAGCCGTGCCGCGGCGGTGGGACGCGCGGGGCGTACATGATCGCGTCGGTGAAGTCGGCCGCGGAGAGCACGGCGGGCTCCGGGGCCGGCGGCTGCGCGAACCTGTCCACGGTCTGCTCCTGTGTGCGCGCGGTGACCTGCCTCGCGAGGTGGCGCCGGAGGAGGGTGGCGAGGGTGGTGGCCAGGCGCCACACCATGACGGCGACGCCGACCAGGGGGACGAGCAGCAGGGTGATCGACA
>CAZDAO010000130.1:0-9023 GCA_964503015.1 uncultured Nocardioides sp.
CCAGCGACCACGGCTCCACCGGCACGGTCCACTTCTTCGGCCCGTTCCTCTACCGCAGCGCCTTCCACGCCATCACCGAGGCGGAGGAGTGCGAGCGCGCTCTCGAGCACCTCGAGCAGGTCGTCGCCCTCGAGGGACCGGCGACGGTCGCGGCGATCGTGCTCGAGGCGATCCCCGGCACCGCCGGCATCATGGTGCCGCCGCCGGGCTACCTCGCCGGAGTCCGGGAGATCTGCGACCGCCACGGCATCGTGCTCGTGGCCGACGAGGTGATGTCGGGCTTCGGTCGCGCGGGCCGCTGGTTCGCCGTCGAGCACGCGTCGGAGGGGGCTGGCGTGGTCCCCGACCTGCTCACCTTCGCCAAGGGCGTGAACTCCGGCTACGTCCCGCTGGGTGGCGTCGCGATCAGCGACGCGATCCACGCCACCTTCGCGCACCGCACCTACCCCGGCGGCCTCACCTACTCCGGCCACCCGCTGGCCTGCGCCGCGGCGGTCGCCACCATCCGCACCATGGAGGACGACGACGTCGTCGGCCGGGCCGACCGCCTCGGCGCCGAGGTCATCGGTCCCGGGCTGCGCGCTCTGGCGGAGAAGCACGACTGGATCGGCGAGGTCCGCGGCACCGGCGCCTTCTGGGCCGTGGAGCTGGTCCGCGATCGGACCACCCGCGAGCCCCTGGCGCCCTACGGCGGCTCGACCCCGGAGATGTCCGCGGTGGTGAAGGGCTGCCAGGACCGCGGCCTGCTGCCGTTCGCCAACTACAACCGGATCCACGTCGTCCCGCCGCTCACCACCACCGACGAGGAGGTCCGTGAGGGCCTGGCGATCCTCGACGCGGCGCTCACCGCGGCGGCCGGCTGACACACTGCCCGACGTGCCAGCCCACCGGACCGCTTACGAGCGGCACGCCCCCGACGCCCGGCTGGTCGAGCGGGCGCTCGCACCCAGTCGGCAGGGCGTCTTCTGGCTGGAGGATGCCGCCGCCGAGGCACGCCACCCCGAGCTGACGGCGTCCACGACGGCCGACCTCACCATCGTCGGGGGCGGCTACCTCGGGCTCTGGACCGCGGTGCACGCCAAGCGCCGCGACCCGGCGATCCGTGTCATCCTCCTCGAGGCACGCACCGTCGGCTGGGCGGCGTCGGGCCGCAACGGCGGCTTCTGCGAGGCCTCGATCACGCACGGCGAGGAGAACGGCCGCACCCGCTGGCCCGACGAGTACGACGTCCTCGACCGCCTCGGCCGGGAGAACCTCGACGCCTTCGAGGCCGACGTCCGCGACCTGGGTCTGGCGTGCGAGTGGGAGCGGACGGGAGCGGTCGGGGTCGCGGTGGAGGAGCACCAGGTCGCGTGGTTGCGCGACGAGCCCGGCTTCCTCGACGGTCCTGCCGTCCGCGCCGTGATCGACAGTCCGCTCTTCCTCGCAGGCGTGCTCGAGCCCCACCAGAACGCGCTCGTCCACCCCGCCCGGCTCGCCCTGGAGCTGGCGCGGGTCGCGGCGGAGCTCGGCGTGGAGGTCCACGAGCACTCGGCCGTCGCGGAGCTGCGGCGTACGTCGTCCGGGGCTGGCCTGTCGAAGATGGAGGTGCACACCGACCGGGCGGTCATCACCTCCACCCACGTGGTCCTCGCGACCAACGTGTTCCCGTCGCTGCTGCGCCGCAACCGGCTGATGACCGTGCCGGTCTACGACTACGTCCTGATGACCGAGCCGCTGACGGCCGAGCAGCTGGCCTCGATCGGCTGGGCCGGCAGGCAGGGCCTCGGCGACGTGGCCAACCAGTTCCACTACTCGCGGTTGACGGCGGACGACCGGATCCTGTGGGGCGGGTACGACGCGATCTACCCCACGGGCGGGAAGGTGCGGGCGCGGCACGAGGACCGGCCCGAGAGCCACGCGCGACTCGCCTCGCACTTCCTCGCGACCTTCCCGCAGCTCGAGGACGTCCGGTTCAGCCACCGCTGGGCGGGCGCGATCGACACGTCCACCCAGTTCACCGCGTTCTACGGGCTGACCCACGGCGGCCGGGTCGCGCACGCCGCCGGGTTCACCGGGCTCGGGGTCGGCGCGACCCGCTTCGCGGCCGAGGTCCTGCTCGACCTGCTGGCCGGCGAGCCGACCGAGCGCACGGAGCTGCGGATGGTGCGCGAGCGGCCGGTGCCGTTCCCGCCCGAGCCGTTCGCCTCGGTCGGGATCAACCTGACCCGCTGGTCGCTCGACCGGGCCGACCACCGGCAGGGCCGGCGCAACCTCTTCCTCCGGACCCTCGACCGCGCCGGGCTCGGCTTTGACTCCTGAGGGCCGACCGGCTCCCGCACGCTCGACCTAGTCTGGGGCGATGGGACCAGCGGCCGACCGGCTCGTCGGGCTCGACGTCGCCCGCTGCCTGGCGCTCCTGGGCATGGTCGCCACGCACCTGTTCGACGAGCGCAGGACCTCGGGCGACCTCACCACCGTCCAGTGGGTCGCCGGCGGGCGCTCCTCGGCGCTGTTCGCCGTGCTCGCGGGCGTCAGCCTCGCCCTGATGACCCGGCACCAGCGGCGCGGTCGGGACCTCCTCGCCATCGCCGCACGGGCCGCGCTGATCGCGGTGGCGGGACTGGCGCTCGGCGGTGTGGGCAGCGGCCTGGCCGTCATCCTCACCTACTACGGCGTGCTCTTCCTGGCGGGCCTCCCGTTCGCCCGCCTCGGCGCCCCGTCACTGGCGCTGCTGTGCGCCGCATGGGTGCTCGTGGGCCCGGTGGTCTCGCACCTGGTCCGTCCCCACCTGCCTCCGCGCGGCTTCGACAGCCCGACGTTCGCGCAGCTGGCCGACCCGGGCCGGCTCGCCAGCGAGCTGTTCTTCACCGGCTACTACCCCGTCGTCCCGTGGCTGGCGTACCTGCTCGCCGGCCTCGCCCTGGGCAGGATCGACCTCCGCAACCCCCACGTTTCGGGACCGGTCGCGCTGGCGGGCGTGGGACTCGCCGCGCTCAGCACGGCGGTGTCGCGGGCGCTCGCCGACCCCGCGCGTGCCGAGGACGGCGCGACCGGGATGTTCGGCAACCCGCCGGCGGACGGCGACTGGTCGTGGCTGCTCCTGGTCGCTCCCCACAGCTCCACGCCGTTCGACCTCGTCCAGACCATCGGGAGCGCGATGCTGGTCATCGGCAGCTGCCTGCTGGTCGAGCACCTGCTGCCACGACCGGGCATGGTCGCCCTGGCCATCTGCTTCGGCGCCGGCGCGATGACCCTCACCCTCTACTCGCTGCACGTCCTGCTGCACACACCGGAGGTGTGGCCGCGGGAGGAGCCGGGGGCCTACGTCCTCCACGCCGGGATCCTGCTCGCGATCGGCGCCGGCTACGCCGCGGCCGGCAGTCGCGGCCCGCTCGAGCGCCTCGTCGGCCTGCCCCTGCAGCTCGCGCGCCGGGACGGGCGTCAGGGCACCAGGTAGTCGCTGTCGCGGGCGTCGGTGATCGCCATGTGACCGGGTGCGTGGCCGATCGCGAAGGCCGGCCGAGACCGCATCACCGCGGCCTGGGGCGTCACCCCGCACGCCCAGAAGACCGGCACCTCCCCCGGCCGGACCTCGACCGGCTCGCCGAAGTCGGGCCGGTCGAGGTCGGCGATCCCGAGCGCCCCCGGGTCGCCGACGTGGACCGGTGCCCCGTGCACGGAGGGGTAGCGGGAGGTGACCCGCACCGCGGTCGCGACCTGGCCGGCCGGCACCGGGCGCATCGAGACCACGAGCGGACCGGCGAGGGAGCCGGCGGGGCGGCACTCCACGGACGTGCGGTACATCGGGACGTTGCTGCCGGCCTCGACGTGCCGCACGGGCACCCCGGCCTCCAGCAGCGCGGCCTCGAAGGTGAAGCTGCACCCCACCAGGAAGGCGACGAGGTCGTCGCGCCACAGGTGGGTGACGTCGTCGACCTCGGCGACGAGCTCGCCGTGCTCGTAGACGGTGTAGCCGGGCAGGTCGCTGCGCAGGTCGCCCGAGAACAGCGGGCTGCTCGTGGCGCCCGGCTCGGTCACGTCCAGCACCGGGCACGGCTTGGGGTTGCGCTGGGCGAACAGCAGCACGTCGTACGCCACGTCGCGGGGCACCGCGATCAGGTTGGCCTGGGTCCAGCCGGCCGCCCAGCCGGCGGTCGGCACGCGCAGCCCGGCACAGAAGCGGGCGCGGGCCTCGTGGGGGGTCAGCTCGGACGGGTCGTCGGACTGCTGGCGGACGGTCATCGTGGTCACCTCGTGCTGCTGCGGAATCGGATGTGCTGTCCCGGGCGGGCCTGTGCGGCGAGCCCGAGGTCGGCGCGGACCACGACGGCGATGACGGGATAGCCGCCGGTCACCGGGTGGTCGGCCAGGAAGAGCGTGGGCTGGCCCGACGGCGGCACCTGGAGGGCGCCGGGCACCATGCCCTCGCTCGGCAGCTCCTCGTCGCGTGCCCGGTCGAGCGCCACGCCGTCGAGCCGCATGCCGACGCGGTTGCTCTCCGCCGTCACCGCGTAGGGCGACCCGAGCAGGGCGTCGTACGCCGCGTCGGTGAACCAGTCGGCGCGAGGGCCGCGAGCCACGCGCAGCCACAGGTCGCCGCTGTCGGGGACCCGCACGGGCGCGACGTCCACACCGGGCAGGGGGCCCGCGGCGCGCCCGACCCGCAGCCGCCGCCCGGGCTCGAGCGGCGGCGGCCCGACGCCGGAGAGGGTGTCGGTCGACCGGGAGTGCAGGACGGGTGTGACGTCGATGCCGCCGCGGACCGCGAGGTAGCTGCGCAGCCCGGAGGTCGGTGCGCCGAGGCGCAGGGTGGCCCCGTCGGGCACCCACACGACGGCGTACGGCGCGACCTGGCGCCCGTCGATGCTCATCGGGCAGGGCGCCCCGGCGAGCGCGACCGTGACGCCGCCGTGGGCCCGCACCTCGAGGCCACCGAAGGTCACCTCGATGCTGGCGGCACCCGCCTCGTTGCCGACGAGCCGGTTGGCCAGCCCCATCGACGCCGGGTCGGCCGCACCCGAACGGCCCACGCCCAGCGCGGCGAGGCCGGGGCGGCCGAGGTCCTGGAGGGTGGCCAGCGGACCGGTGGCGAGGACCTCCAGCGCGCGGGTCGTCACGACGCCTCCACGAAGCGGACCCGGACACCGGGCAGCAGCAGGGCCGGGGGGTCGCGGTCGAGGTCCCACATCCTGCTCGGGGTGTGGCCGAGCAGCTGCCAGCCGCCCGGCGACTCACGGGGGTAGACGCCGGCGAACTCGCCCGCGAGCGCGACGGCCCCGGCGGGGACCTTGGTGCGCGGCGTGCTGCGCCGCGGCACGTGGAGGCGCTCGTCGCTGCCGACGAGGTAGCCGAAGCCGGGGGCGAAACCACCGAAGGCCACCATCCACTCCTGGCTGGTGTGGGCCTCGACCACGCCGCGCGCGCCGAGCCCGGTCAGCTCGCCCACCTCGTGGAGGTCCGCCCCGTCGTAGACGACCGGGATCTCCACCTCACCGGCGCGGGGCCGCGCCCCACGCCGCGGCCGGCAGGCCCGCACCGCGCGCTCGACCTCGGCGGCGTCGGCGCCGGCCGGGTCCAGCCGCAGCAGCAGCGTGCGGGCCGCCGGGACGAGGTCGACGACGCCGGCGGGCGGGTCGTCCACCAGCTCGGCGTAGAGCGCCAGGACCTCGTCGAGGTCAGACAGCTCGACCAGGAGGCCCGAGTCGGCGCACGAGAGGACGCGCATCAGCCCGTGCCGTCGACGAAGGAGGCGACCCGCACGCCGGCCTGCTCGACCGAGGCGCGGACCCGGGTGGCCATCTCCACCGCGCCCGGGCTGTCGCCGTGCACGCACAGCGAGTCGGGACGGACGGCGACGTCGGACCCGTCGATCGCCTCGACCTCGCCGCGCGTGGCCATCCGGACGCAGCGGGCCGCGACCTCCTCGGCGTCGTGCAGCACCGCGCCGTCCTCACGCCGCGACACCAGCGTGCCCTCGGGCGTGTAGGCGCGGTCGGCGAAGGCCTCCGCGACCGTGGTCAGGCCGGCGTCGGCCGCGAGCGCGAGGAACCGCGAGCCGGGGAGGCCGAGGACGGGCAGGGCCGGGTCGTAGCGGCGTACGGCCTCGACGACCGCCTCGGCCTGGGCCTCGTGGTGCACGATCGCGTTGTAGAGCGCGCCGTGCGGCTTGACGTAGCTGACGCGGGCGCCGGCGACGCGGGCGAACGCCTCCAGGGCACCGATCTGGTAGAGCACGTCGTTGACCAGCTCGTCAGGGGCGACGTCGATGAAGCGACGCCCGAAGCCGGCGAGGTCGCGGTAGCCGACCTGGGCGCCGATGGCCACGCCCCGCTCGGCGGCGCGGGCACAGGCCCGGCGCAGCACGGTCGGGTCACCGGCGTGGAAGCCGCACGCGACGTTGGCGCTGGTCACCACCTCCAGGAGGGCGTCGTCGTCGCCCAGGGTCCACTGGCCGAAGGCCTCGCCGAGGTCGGCGTTGAGGTCGATCGTGGTCATGCCGGTGCTCCTCCTCACGCCCACAGGTCGGCGATGCCGCCCAAGGAGTTCCAGCCGAGGTAGACCGTCAGCACCCACACCGCCACGCCGAGGGCCAGCAGCCAGCGGGGGTAGCGGTAGCCGCCGAGGAGGTCCTGCGTGCGGCGGGCAGCGACCCAGAGGATGACGGCGAGCCCGACGGGGAGGATCAGGCCGTTGAGCGCGCCGGCGAGGACCAGCAGCGTGACCGGCGCCTTGCCGAGCACCAGGAACAGGCCGGCGCACAGGGCGATGAACGCGACCACGGCGTGGTTGCGGCGGCGCTGGTCGCCCTTGAGCAACCCGCTCAGGAACGACACCGAGGTGTAGGACGCGCCGATGACCGAGGTGATGCTCGCCGCCCACAGGATGACGCCGAAGACGCGCACCCCGGCCTCGCCGAGGGCGGCCTCGAAGGCCGAAGCCGGCGGGTTGTCCGCGGCCAGCGCGGCGCCACCTGCGACCACGCCCAGCACGGCGAGGAAGAGCAGGGCCCGCATCACGCCGGTGACGAGGATGCCGGTCACGCTGCCGCGGCTGATCCGGGACACCTGGTCGGGGCCGGTGATGCCGGAGTCGACGAGGCGGTGGGCGCCCGCGTAGGTGATGTAGCCGCCGACCGTGCCACCGATGAGGGTGGTGATGATGAGGAAGTCGATCTCGTCGGGGAGCACGCTCTGCCGCAGCGCCTCGCCGACGGGCGGGTCGGAGACGAAGGCCGTGTAGAGCACCATCGCGATCATCACGACGCCGAGCACGACCACGATCCGGTCCATCGCCACACCCGCGCGGCGGCTCAGGAAGACCCCGATCGCGATGACCGCCGAGATCGCGCCGCCCAGCTTGACGTCCATCCCGAACATCGCGTTCATGCCGAGCGCGGTGCCGCCGATGTTGCCGATGTTGAACACCACGCCGCCGAGCACGACCAGGGCGGCGAGCACGTAGCCGGCGCCGGGCGCGACCTTGTTGGCGAGGTCCTGGGCGTGCATGCCGGCGATGCCGATGACCCGCCAGACGTTCAGCTGCACGGCGATGTCGACGAGGATCGACACCAGGATCGCGAACGCGAACGCCGCGCCCAGCTGGTCGGTGAAGACCGTGGTCTGGGTGATGAAGCCCGGTCCGATCGCGCTGGTCGCCATGAGGAACATGGCCCCGACCAGAGCGCCTCGTCCGGCCCGGGCGGCCGTGCCTGACGTGTGCTCGTCAACCTGCTGGTCCATCGGTCTTCCTGTCCGTCGGTGAGTCCGTGAGGTGAGCCCCGTCACACGAGAGTGCAGGATTGTTGAACAATCTGTCAATCCCCTCGTCCCCCTAGACTGGGTCCGTGATGTCCGGAGCCTGGGTCGAGGAGCTGTCCGCGGAGCGAGCCGCCCTCGGTCGGGCGAGCACGGCAGGCCGGGTGGCCGAGATCCTCCGCACGCACGTCACCGAAGGCCGCCTCCCGCCCGGCACCCGGCTCTCCGAGGAGGACATCGGCGCCGCGCTGGGCGTCTCCCGCAACACCCTCCGCGAGGCGTTCCGGCTGCTGGCCCACGAGCGGCTGCTGGTCCACGAGTTCAACCGCGGGGTCTTCGTCCGGCGGCTCAGCGTCGACGACGTCCACGACCTCTACCGCTTCCGCCGCCTGGTCGAGGCCGGCGTGCTGCGGACCTGCCCGCCGGACGCCCCGCTCGACGACGTACGCCGCGCGGTCGAGGAGGGCGAGTCCGCCGCGGCCGAGGGTCGGTGGGTCGACGTCGGCACCGCCAACATGCGGTTCCACCAGTCCCTCGTCGCGCTCGCGGGCAGTCCACGGGTCGAGGAGGCGATGCGCCACGTGCTCGCCGAGCTGCGCCTGGTCTTCCACGTGATGGCGGCGCCGCAGACCTTCCACGAGCCCTACCTCGCCGACAACCGCCGGATCCTCGACCTGCTCGAGGCGGGCGACCCCGACGCCGCCGCGACCGCGCTCGAGCGCTACCTCACCGCGGCCGAGGAACAGCTCACCGCCGCCTACGCCGCCGCGTCCGGCTGAGCCGAGGCACCCCCCTTCGGGCGATCTGCGGCGCGGGAGCGCGTGCCTAGTGTCGAGGCATGACGACCGTGAGCCGCACCTTCGACGTCCAGCCCGCGCCCGACCTGGTGATCGACTACCTCAAGGACTTCGGCAACGCCGAGGACTGGGACCCCGGCACCGAGTCCTGCACCCGCCTCGACGCCGGTCCCGTCCAGGTCGGCTCGCGGTGGCACAACACCTCCAGGATCGCCGGGGTGAGCACCGAGCTCGAGTACACCCTCGAGCAGCTCACCGACGACACGATCGTGCTGGTCGGGCGCAACGACACCGCCACCTCGACCGACACCATCACCGTCGTGCCGAGCCCCGACGGCCCGGGCAGCCGGATCACCTACGAGGCGGTGATCGAGCTGTCCGGGGCGGCCAAGATCGCCGACCCGGTCATGAAGATCGTCTTCGAGAAGATCGGCAGCGACACCGAGGACGACATGACCACGGTCCTCAACCGCCTGCAGGGCTGAGGCGC
>CAZDAO010000131.1:0-8999 GCA_964503015.1 uncultured Nocardioides sp.
CGGCTCGGATTAACGGAAGCGCGTACGACGTCGGTGGCACGATTCGTGGTCTGACTTGAGTCGTTCGACCTTGCTATGGCGTTGGGCACTTTGCCGTCGAGCCAGCGTTGAGGACGCTGCCCGCTCGTTCGTCCGTGGCGCAGCATTCGAGGACGGGTAGTTGTGAGACTCACTGCGTCGATCGCCCCCGACGCTCGCACGCAGCTGCACCGCAAAGGACGAGGCATATGGAAAGGGCTCGCCTGAGGCGTGGGATTTCGCGCCGACGGTCGCGTCGGTCGGTGGCTTGAGGGAGCCCTGACCGGCAGGCCCCGCTTGAGCAGTCTGCTGCGCAAGCGGGGCCACTTTGCTTTCGACGAACTCTGACAGGACTGTACTGAGTCGTCTGAGCAGAACCGGGGGGTGAACCAGTGGCGGGTGGCGTCTCGCGCTCGGCCGGCGCCAGACAACCGCAGGCCGCCCAAGGAACCCTGAGGTCGAGTCAAACTAGGAGGCGCGTGAGCCGCCGGCTGAACACGGTCACGGGCGCGGGCGGTCACAGGTCAAGTTGTCGTTCGAACGCGGCACGACGGGCGTGCGGCAGCGAATCCGCGATGATGCCGCGGATCACCGCTTCGGGCCCCAAAGCGCTGACGTCGAGATTGGGAGAGATGAGGGGGATGGACTTGCCGATCCGCTCCCTAAGCCGTGGCAGGAACGGACCTAGCAGCTCCCCGACGGTCCCTCCGAAGATCACCGTCTCCGGGTCGACGATCGCCACGATCGGAACCAGCATGGCGGCCAGATAGTCGATCTCGTCGTTGAGTGCATGCTCGGCGAGTTCGTCATGAGCGAGAACTCGCAAGACGATCTCCTCGGCACTCTTGGCCTCGGCGTCTCCAAGCTTGCGCGCGAAGCTCACCAGGTCGTCGCCGTCGACGTTGCCGAGCAGTCCGGGGCCGTTCGGCACCGACGCGAAGTTCATGAACAGGGGCTCGCCGGCCGCACCGTGCGCGCCACGATGCAACGCCCCGTCGACAACGACTCCCAGTCCGACCCCCACCCCCACGTGCAGGTACACGAAGGTGGCGACCCCGTGTCCCTTGCCGTACGCCAGTTCCCCCAACGCTGCGCTGTTCGCGTCATTCTCGACGTGCACCATCACGCCGAGACGTCCGCGCAATTCCTCAATGAAGGCCTCCGTGGCGAGCGCGGGAAGAGCGAAGTTGTGGAAGAACCGTCGCGCGTCGGGGTCGTAGACGCCCGGGCTCGCGACTACTGCACGCACAAGGTCTTCACCCGGCGTGATCCGTTGCTCGGCGAGGATCTCTTGAATCTCATCCGCGAGCTTTGTCACCGACGGAGAGTGATCCTCGGCGGTCGTGGGGATGTCCTTGCGCGCAACGACAGCGCCCGTGAGGTCAGCCAGCGCGATGCGCAGCCATTGACGACCGATCTCCACTGCCATGATCCAGGCGGCGCGGGGGTCTGGGGCGTACAGGTGCGGCGCGCGGCCAGCGGCACCCTTTCTGATCCCGGCGTGATTAATCAGACCTACCTGCTCCAAGCCTGCGAGACCAGCCGATACCGTCGGTTTAGTGACCTGGAGTGCCGCCGCCAGCTCTGGCACAGTGGCAGGTCGATCGCTGAACATGGCCGAGTAGATGGACCACTGGTTCGCGACCCGCAAGTCTGCGGGAGCCCAACCAGTGCGGCTGCCTGAGGAGGGGGACGCAGGGCGCGAGGTTTGCTTCAACCCGAGACCTGGGTGCATGTCTACCTTGTCCTCTCAATGTCACGCGGCGAGTTCGGCAAAGACCCTTACATTCAAGACGATCATAACGACCTGCCCTCAAAGGGGACCTGCGGCGGCGCCACTGGCCGCCAGCCGCGCACTAGTTGATGCGCGGCCAGCGAAACCCGGGGCCAGCGCCATCGCAGCGCCAAGGGGACAGCCTCAGGGCAGCAACCGGGTTGTCGTGCCCCGAAGCGCGGTCTGGCATGGCCGGAAGGCCTCGGCGTAGCGGACGCCCGACTGCATCCCACGGAACTGCGCGAGGATGTCGATCTGCTCTCTCATCGACGCAGCGTGCCCGACGTCGTCGAGATATGGCGCCTGCGATGCGTGCTCATCAAACATCTGAAGTTTGGTCTCAAAGACCTCGGTGATGTCGACGTACTCAGTAGGGATGAAACCGTGTCCGGCCATTGAGTCGAAGAAGTAGATTGGCGTGATGGTCGCGACCCTCTCGTAGAGAGTCTTTCGCCCCGCCTCCATAGCCAGGAACGACGCATCGAAAACCAGTTTGGAGGTCTCGTTGTGATCCACCATGTAGTCGTCTGGCGGGTGCGTGAGGATCAAGTCTGGTTTCACTTGTCGGACGATGTCCACCACGATCTCGCGGTGCTCGCGATCGCTCGCCAGCAACTCTCCGTCCGGGATCTGGCCGTTGATGTGGGTCGCACCGATGATCTTGGCTGCTGCCTGAGCCTCGTCGTGGCGGATGGCACCGATCTCTGCGGGCGCAAGTGTGAAGCTCCCCTTGTCGCCGTTGCAGAGGTGCGCCATGGTCACGTTGTGTCCATCGGCGACGTAGCGGGCCAGCGTTCCGCCGATGAAGATTTCGAGGTCATCGGGGTGTGCGCCAATCGCGAGGATGTTCATTAGTGACTTCTTTGTCCTGGTGGTAGTCAGATTGGTCGGTCTACGCGGCCGCGCGCAGCACGAACAGACGAGCGCCGTCGTTTCCTGCGGTCAGGCTCGCCGCGGTTCCACGCTTGGCGAAGATGGAGCCGCCTGTGGGCAGGTCGTCGGTTGTCTCCAGACCGTCGATGTGGAGGCTGCCGTTGCCGTTGATGATGTAGATGGCGTACTCGTCCTGGGTGCCGTCGATGGCGAACTCCTCGCCGGCAGTGAGGGTGACGGTCGTGATGTCCTTCCAGGAGGCGGTAAGCAAGTTGTTGAGGGAGAAGGACTGGCCGTCGGTCAGTCGCTGAACTACGTGCGTCATTGGTTGCGTCCTCAATGTGTGCTGTGCGGGCTGGGTGCGCCGGGATCGTGTGCTGGCGTGTGGTCAGTTGTCGGGCGTGCGGCCGGGCATGGCCTCGGCCACGATGGGCGGGAACATCTCGATGACGAGGTACTCGAGGGGGCCCTTGCCGGTGTTCACGACGTTGTGACGCGAGCCGAGGGGCGTGACGAAGGCATCGTCGGGACCGAACGGGTGCTCTTCGCCGTCGATGGTGACGAGGCCTTCACCCTTGAGGCCGAACCAGATTTCTTCGGTCTCGCTGTGCAGGTGCTCGCCACACTCGTCGCCCGGGTTCGGGAGCGCGATCCATTCGAACGAGTCCCAGTCGGCGAACATGAACGCGCCGGTCCCCAGGCGCTTCCAAAGCAGGGTGCCCTCACCGCCGTAGACGCCGCGGATCGTGCCGGCGCCGGTGTCGTCGCAAAGAAGAACTGTGGCACTCATGAGTGTCCCTTCCGGTTGTGCTCGGTTGTTTTAGCTGTGTCGTTGTGCGGGAATGCTGGATCGCTGGAGAACTCGACCAGCACCTTGGCTCGGGTGAGCTGACGGGTGTCGACGAGTTGGAGCGCCTCGAAGAGTCGTGCACTGGGGAGGATTCGGTCGATGAGCGGGATGGGGTCGATGAGCCCGCTGGCGAAGGCGCCAAGCATCTCGTCGTAGTCGTCGATGCCATCGAAGACTCCGTGGATCTGCAGGTCCTTCAAGGTGATCTCGGCAGGGTTGAAGTTCGGAATGTTGGTGTTGGTGACACCTGCGAGAGCGATGCGCCCACCCGGGACGGCGGCGCGGGCCAGCCAGCCATACGTCGGCGCGGCACCGGAGAACTCGAGAACGACGTCGTAACTGTTCGGCTCGACATCTTCTGGACGAATGGCCCTGTCGGCGCCCAGTTCTTTGGCGAGGGTCAGTTGTGCCGCTTCAATCCCGACAGCGTCAACGTGCCGAGCGATCTTACTGACGAGCTGCACCCCGACAAGTCCGAGCGTGCCGGTGCCGACGACTGCTACAGAGTCGTTGTAACTGAGATTCACTCTCCGAAGAGCATGCGCAACTACGACGGACGGCTCGACAAGCGTGGCGTGGGCCAGCGGCAGGCTGTCAGGCACTGGAGTGAGCGCCCGCTGCGGCAGACTGACATAGTCAGCCGCAGCCCCGTCGAGACGTTGCAATCCGAGCTCGGCCTTCTCGGTACAGAGGTTGCGTCGACCCTTTCGGCACATCGAGCAGTGGCCGCAGGTGACGAGCGAGATGCCAAGGACCCGATCGCCCACTGCGTAGTCGATAACGCTGGATCCGACAGCCGCCACAACGCCGGTGACTTCATGACCGAACAAGATGGGATAGGTGTTGAGCCCCTCGGTCAGGTAGTAGGCGTCGCCATGGAGAAGCTCGATGTCCGACCCGCAGATCCCTAGGTAGGCCACACGTACCAAGACGTGATCGCTTTGCTCGGGCGGGATGGGCACTTTGCTGGGAGCCACGGCGTGCGGTCCAGTGATCAGGTGCGCTGTCATGACGCCTGCTGGCCAGGCCATGGGGTCCTCCGATCGTACATCGGTCGATTTGGCCGTATTGGCTCTGTTCGATGCCCGAGCTGTCAGCCGTTGTCGAGTGCCTCCTGAGCGGTCTCCGCGGCGACCTTCAGGGCCTCCTCGGGCGTGGCCTTGCCAAGCATGGCTGCGGAGAGCTGCTCAGAGAGGGCCTTACTGACGCTTCCGTACTGGGCGATCGACGGGCGTGCCTTGGCGTACTCGAGCGCTGCAGCGAACGGCTCGATCCGCGGGTTCTTCTCGAGGTAGTCCGTCCAGATTTCTGTATCGGCCGTGCGCGAGTTCGTCGGGAGGAAGCCCGTGCGGGTGTCCCATTCGGCCTGCACCTCAGGCTGCAGCCAGTACTCAAGGAAGGCCCAGGCGCCAGCTTCTTGCTCCTCGGTGCCTTCGAGGATGTATGAGCTGTTCGACCCGAGGTTGGCCGCCTTCTCCTTGATGGAGGGGAGTTCGAACACGCCGACGTTTTCGGCGCCGAGCGCCTCGTCCAGGATGGGCAGGTTGTAGGCGCCGTTGAACTGCATGGCGACACGGCCAGATGTCAGCGCGGCGCTAGCCTGGGTGTCGGAGGTGGTTTCCAGTGTCTGCGGGAAGGCCGATCCGTTCTTCACCATGTCGGTCCACGCCGTCAGCGCTTCCACGCCCTCGGGCGAGTCAAACTCGACCTCGGTGTTGTCCTCGCTAAGGAATTCTCCACCGGCGCTCCACAGCGTCGACTGCCACGTGAAGACTGCCCACTCGCCGTTCAGGCTCGGCAGGTAGATGCCGTACTGGGTGGATCCGTTGGTCAACTGCTCGGCGACGTCGGCCAGCTCGGCCCACGTTGTCGGCGTGTCGGTGATGCCGGCCTCGGCAAAGAGCTGCTTGTTGTAGACGATCGCGTAGTCGCCTGCATCTGTCGGGATCGCGTACAGCTCTCCGTCCACCGTTCCAGTGCTGAGCAGCGCACCGGTGAAGTCATCCTTCGAGAGCACGTCGGAGTCGTCGAGGAGCGGCGACAGCGGCAGGACCTTGCCCGTCTCTGCAACGGTGGAGATGTTTTGCGGGGTGGTGTCACCGAGCACGGCGTTGGGTCCTGCGCCGTTCTTGATGGCGTTGACCAGCTTGGGGGTGAACTCGTTCTGCCCGGCAGCGAACTGCAGCGTTACGTCGTAGTCGTCCTGGGAGTCGTTGAACTCGTCGACAAGTTCCTGCGCCACGGTCGCGTTGGGTCCTGTGTAGGAGGACCACACGGTGATTGCGGTCGCGCCTCCACCACCGGTGTTCCCGGTCACGGAGCCACCAGAGCATCCAGATAGCCCAAGACTCAGAGCTGCGATGCCGATCGCAGTGGCAGCGATGGCACGGCCGGGCACGGACCGCACCCAGTGATTGCGTTGCATGTGCATCGAAGGTTCCTTCTCTTGTTAGCGGTGGGTGGTGCAGGCGCGCGAGCGTTATCGCAGGCCGCCGGACAGTGCCGAGACGATCTGCTTTTGGAACAGCAGAAACACGACGAAGGTGGGCAGGAGTGCCAGAGTCGAGCCGGCCATGAGGAGGTTGAAGCTCTCGGCCGCGTTGGTCGACTGGAGCTGCGCGAGTCCTACGGAGACGGTGAAGTAGTCCGTTTGTGTCGTGACGAGGAACTGGAAGAAGAAGTTGTTCCAGTTGTAGACGAAAGACAGCACTGCGAATGAGCCGATCATTGGCGCTGCCATCGGGGCGACCACCGACCACATGCGTCGCCAGACTCCGGCGCCGTCCATGCGGCTGGCGTCCTCGATTTCGGACGGGAACGACATGAAGTACTGACGGAAAAGGAACGCACCGAGGATGGATGGGATATTGGGGATGATCAGGCCTTGGTAGGTGTTCAGCCATCCAAGACTCGACAGCAGACTGATGAGAGGCGTGAACACGACCTCGAAGGGAACCAGCAATGACGCCAGCAGGATGACGAAGATGACGTTTCGCCCCGGGAACTTCAGGCGCGCGAAGGCGAACCCTGCAGCGAGGCTAGTGATGATCTGCCCGACGGTCGCCGTGACTGCCACGATGATGGAGTTGAGGTAGAACCGCTCGAAGGGTGCGACCTTGAAGATGTCGACGTAGTTGTCGAAGTGCCACTCTCTCGGCAGGAAGCTCGGGGGGAAGCTGACGGCCTCGGCGGGGCTCTTGAAGCTCGTGAGAACCATCCAGAGGAACGGACCGAAGAAGACCGTTGACGCAATCAGCAAGATGGCGTGACGACCGATGACGCGCAGTTGCGAGCGCGCCGTCTGCCGTTGGTGCCGACGTGTCCGGTTCGCCGACGGGACTTGGCCAGCCGTTGCTCCGCGAACTCCCTGGGCTGATGTCGTTTCGAGTGTCATCACTGGCCTCAGTTCAGCTCGATGTTGTCGCGGCGGGCGAGGACGCGCAGTTGCGCGATTGAGGCGGTGATGCCGATGAGCAGCAGGAGTACGGCTGCGGCACTTGCTGATCCGCCGTTGAAGAGCACGAAGCCCTGCTGGTAGATGTAGTAGAGCAACGTCTCGCTTGAATGCAGGGGGCCTCCGCCAGTAAGCACGTAGACTTGGGTGAAGACCTGCAGGGACGCGATGACGCCAGTGACTGCAAGGAATCCGGTCGTGGGGGCGACGAGCGGAACCGAGATGGTGAAGAAGCGGCGGATGGCGCCCGCCCCGTCAAGCATGGCTGCCTCGTGGTAGCTGGCTGGGATGTTGGACAGCGCAGCGGTGTAGATGATCATGGTGTAGCCGGTGCCTTGCCAGATCGAGAAGACGATGACGCTGATGAGTGCCCACGGCTCGGTGGTCAGGAAGCCGACGGGCGGGAAGCCGAGGCTTGTGATCACGCCGTTGACGACGCCACCGAGCGGGGAGAGCAGAAAGCTGAAGATCAGTGCGCTGCCGACGATGGGCGCGATGTAGGGAACGAACAGCAGAGAGCGGTACACCACCCGGCCGCGGAAAGGTTTCGCGAGCATCGCTGCGAAGAACAACCCCAGGCCCATGGTGAAGGGAACGACCACAATCACGTAGAGGGCGGTGTTGCCCGCGGCTCGCAGAAATTGCGTATCGCTGAGCAGGTGGGCAAAGTTGCTGAGACCGACGAACCCTCCCGCCGCGCCGGTGGCCGGGTTCCAGTTGGTGAAGCTGAACGCGACAGTCTGCACGAGCGGGTAGAGGTAGAAGATTGTCAGGAGGACTGTGGTCGGGGCGATGAGGGCGTAGCCGACGCGTCCCTCCTTGCGCTCGATCGCGCTGGTCCCAGCACGACGCCTGGATGCCGGGGGCGCACCTCCGCTACGGCTCTCGGAGACATCCCGTCGGTTCGGGAGTGTGAGTCGCATCGTTCCTCCTGGCTGCCGTCGCCCTCCGATCGGGACGTTGCCCCCACGGTATGAGACCGGCAGCCATTTGTATAGATAGTTTTTAATCTAACTTTCGATTGCACTTCCATGTCCCGATCGACCTTCGCGCCCTCCACATCGGCAAGGTCGTGGGGGCTCCGTGAGGCACCGCGGGGCGAATCCCCCGCCTTCCCCACGGGCCAAGGGGGTTGGAATCGTCGCCACCGCCGCAACAGCGAGACCTGCGCCTGTCTGGCGGGCACGCAGGCGCCGGGACTGATCGAGATGTGCACCGGGCAGCTACCGACGGGGAGAGGGTCGTCTGCCTTCCCAGGGCGCGCCGGCAGTTCATGTTCATTCGGATCATTCGACCGCAGTTGTCAGTCCCAACCACCGCGTCGGTCCACTCGTGGGCACAAGTAGCTCGGCGGTCAGCGGTCGCGATCCAGACACGCTGGACGCTTCGGTCCCGTGATCGCGCGGCGCCGTCCGAATGCGGTAGCAGGCGATTTTGGTGCGTGTTGGGTCCGAGCTGCCGGGTTCTTGCTTAAGAGCGCCCAAGATCACTGGCCTCCCGGAGTCGGTGATCGTATCCCGGTACTTCGGACCCACGACCCGAACGGAAGCGGAACATGTTGCCCGTGTCGATCAGGCCGACGCTGTCCCTAGCGACCGAAGGCGTCGTCGAAACCACCCGTAAGGCTCCTTGGAGCAGACTTGCGGACGAAGGGCACCTGTCGCCGCCAATTCCATCAGCCTGCGCAGGTTCCCAACCCAGGCTCGGGTGTTATCGATCGGCATTGCGCACGACGACCAATAGGCCTGCTCCAGTCGGAGCAACCGCCTCGGTAACGCCCTGTTCCGCGGCGACGAGGTCGCGGAAGTCGGCGACTTGGTCCGCGTGCGAAAGTACGTTGTCGACCGCAAGGAGACCGCCTGGCCTCAAGACTCGCAGGAGGTCCGCCCAGTACTGAGCGTAGGCGGGTCGTTCGGCATCCAGGAAAATCAGGTCCCACGAAGCGTCGGAGGAGATCCTTAGCGTCTGAGCGGCGTCTTGGACACGCAGTTCAACAACCGAAAGCAATCCCGCGCGCGCGAGATTGTCTT
>CAZDAO010000132.1:0-8995 GCA_964503015.1 uncultured Nocardioides sp.
CGGGCACGAACGCGCACCTGGTGGTCGAGGAGGCCCCCGCCGAAGACGCCGTCGACACCCTCCCCGGTCCCGGTCCCGTCGACGACAGCCCGGTGCTGGTGGCGGTCTCGGGCCGCGACGAGGGGGCCCTGCGCGAGCAGGCGGCCCGCTGGGCGGCCTGGGTGCGTGAGCAGCACGCCGGTGACGGGGTGGACCTGGGTGCGGTGGCGGCCACGGCCGCGCGGCACCGCGAGCACCACCCGGTGCGGGGTGCCGTCGTGGCGTCGTCGGCCGGTGAGCTGGCCGAGCGCCTCGACCTGCTCGCCACCGACCGGCCCGGTCCGGGCGTGGCCCGCGGGACCACGAGCGGCGGGCCGGTGGCCCTGCTGTTCCCCGGCCAGGGCTCGCAGCGCGAGCGGATGGGCCGGCTCCGGCGGCGCGACGACGTCTTCGGTGCGACCTTCGACTCCCTCGTGGCCGCGCTCGACGACCACATGTCGGGGCGCCTGTCGGAGGTGCTCGGCTCGTCCGACCCGCACGTCGCGGCGCGGGTCCACGAGACGGCTCTCACCCAGCCCGCGCTCTTCGCCTTCCACGTCGCCGCGGCGCGCACCTGGCAGGAGCGTGGCATCGACCCGGCGTACGTGGTGGGTCACTCGATCGGCGAGGTGGCCGCCGCCCACGACGCCGGCGTGCTCGGCATCGACTGCGCCGCCCGGCTCGTCACCGCCCGCGGGCGGCTGATGCAGGCCTGCCGCGCCGACGGCGCCATGGCCTCGCTCGAGCTCACGGCCGACGAGGCAGCCGAGGCCGTCGCCGGCCGTGCCGGCCGACTCGCGCTCGCGGGCATCAACGGAGAGCGGCAGGTCGTGGTCAGCGGCGACCGCGACGCCGTGGAGGAGATCGCCGCCGAGGTGACGGCCCGCGGCCGGCGCGCTCGCGCCCTGACGGTGTCGCACGCCTTCCACAGCCACCACATGGACGAGATGCTCGAGGAGTACGCCGAGGTGGCCGCGTCGTGCACCTTCCACGCTCCCGACGTCACCATGGTGAGCACGGTGACGGGGGAGGCCATGACGTCCGCCCTCGCCCCGGGCGAGGGGCTGCGCGACCCGGCCTACTGGGTGCGGCAGGTCCGAGAGCCGGTGCGCTTCGCCGACGCAGTGGCGTCGCTCGTCGACGCCGGCCTCGCGATCACGCTCGAGTGCGGCCCGACGTCCGTGCTGTCGGCGTCGGTGGCGGGCACGGCTGCGTCCCGCGGCGCCGGCGTGCACGCGGTCGGCCCGGACCCGCGCCTGGCCGATGACGAGCGCGTCGCCGACCTGGCCGCGCTCGGGACCGCCCACGTGGTGGGCGCCGGGGTCGACCTGGCTGCGGTCACCGAGCCGGACACCGCCCCGGCGGACCTCCCGACCTATCCGTTCCAGCGAGAGCGGCTGTGGATCGACCCGGTCGCCGGCGACCGGCCCGGGCGGGTCGGCGCCACCACCACCGGACACCCGTGGCTGCACCACGTCGTCCCCGTCGCCGACGAGGACCGCGTCGTCGTCACCGGCCGCATCGCCACGGCCGAGGCTGGTTGGCTCGGCGACCACCGGGTCTTCGGCGCCACACTGGTGCCCGGTGCCGCGCTGCTCGAGCTGGCGGTGGCCGCCGCGGAGCTCGGTGGCGCCGACGACGTGCGCGCGCTGCAGCTGCACCGCCCCCTCGTCCTGGGTGACGAGGACGCCGTCGAGCTCCAGGCTGGAGTCGACCTCGGCCACCAGCGCGTGGAGCTCTGGTCACGTCCGTCGACCACGGGCGACCGGTCGTGGCGGCTGCACGCGACCGGCCGCACCGGCCCCGTCGTTGCGGCGATGGAGCGTGTCCCGCAGTCCGACGGACAGCCGGTGGACCCCGTCGCGGTCCGCGCGGAGCTCGAGCGGCGCGGCATCGGCTACGGCGAGGCGTTCGCCGGCCTCGAGCAGCTCCGCGGTGGCGACGGCCGCGCGGCCGGCCGGGTCCGGCTGCCCGACCACCTCCGCGCCGTGGACGGCGACCACGGGTTCCGCCTCCACCCAGCGCTCCTCGACGCCGCGCTGCACGTGCT
Source organism: uncultured Nocardioides sp. (assembly GCA_964503015.1). Lineage (GTDB taxonomy): Bacteria > Actinomycetota > Actinomycetes > Propionibacteriales > Nocardioidaceae > Nocardioides. The sequence goes on from CAZDAO010000132.1 coordinate 2,069, forward strand.
CGGCGGCCTGGACGGCCCGGGTGGCCTTGACCGACCAGGCCCCACGGACCGGGCTGTCGAGGTCCCGGTGTCGTTCGACGACATCCGGGTGCACCGGCTCCCCGGCGACGTCGTCGACGTCCGCGCCCAGCGCGCCGACGCCGGTGTCCGCGTCGAGCTCGTCGGCGCCGGCGAGGAGCTGCTGGTCGACCTCGTGGTCGCCACGCAACCGGTGCGGCCCGACCAGATCGACCTCGGCCGCGCCGACGACACGCTCCTGCGCACCGACTGGGTCCCCGTCGACGTCCGTGCAGATGCCGGCGATGACCGCCCGGTCGTGCTCGACCTCACCGGCTCCGACGGTGGACCGGAGGAGCGCGTGAGCGCAGCGCTGAGCAAGCTGCAGGCCCTCGCCACCGACGACGGTGACGTGCTCGTCCTCACGCGTGGCAGCGTCAGCGTCGACGCGGGCGACCGCCTGGCCGACCCGGCCGGAGCCGCCATCTGGGGACTGGTGCGCTCGTGGCGCCAGGAGGTGCCGAGCCGCCGGGTGCGCCTCCTCGACCTCGACCCGCGCAGCTCCCGCCAACCCGATCCCGACGCGCTCCTCGGCGCGGTGGCCGGCTCCGACGAGCCCGAGCTCGCGGCGCGCGGTGACCGGCTCCTCGCCCCGCGGCTCCGCGACGTCGGTGAGGACCTGCTCCTCCCGGGCGACGACGCGCCGTGGCAGGTCGTGCCGACGGACGAGGGTCGCCTGGACCGGTTGGCCGTCGTCCCGCTCGACCGCACCGACCTGGGACCCCACGAGGTCCGCATCGCTGTGCGCGCCTGCGGCGTGAACTTCCGCGACGCGCTCAACCTGCTCGGTGTGGTCGCCACACCGGGCCTGGGCCTGGAGTGCGCCGGTGTCGTCGTCGAGGCCGGGACGGCAGTCGACCACGTCACCCCGGGCGACCGGGTCATGGGGTTGGCAGCGGGCTCGATGGCGAGCGAGGTCGTCACCGACGCGCGCTACGTCGTGCGAACGCCCGACCGGCTCACCGACGCCGAGGCCGCCACCGTGCCCCTGGCATACCTCACCGCCTACCACGGTCTCGTCGACCTGGCCGGCGTGCGCCCGGGCCAGCGGGTGCTGGTGCACGCGGGTGCCGGCGGCGTGGGGATGGCGGCCAGCTCCCTCGCCCACCACCTCGGCGCCGAGGTGGTGGCCACGGCGAGCCCGCACAAGTGGGGTGCGCTCGAGCCGCTGGGTCTCACCCCCGACCGGCTGGCGACCTCGCGGGCGCCGGGCTTCGCGGCCGGCTGGGAGCCGGTCGACGTCGTGCTCAACTCGCTGACGGGCCCGATGGTCGACGAGTCGCTCACGCTGCTGCGCGAGGGCGGGTCGTTCGTGGAGATCGGCAAGACCGACCTGCGCGACGCCGACGAGGTGGCGCGCACCCATCCGGGCGTGTCCTACGTGCCCTTCGACCTGATGGACGACGAGCCCGCTGAGGTGCTGCGCATGCTCCGGGCGGTCGCCGGCCTCGTGGCGGACGGCCACGTCGGCCCGCTCCCGCTGGTGGCCGACCACGTGACCCGTGCGTCGGAGGTGCTCCGCGTGATGTCCGCGGGACACCACGTCGGCAAGCTCGTCCTCACGATGCCGCGTCGCCTCGACCCCGAGGGCGCCGTCCTGGTCACCGGTGGCTCCGGCGACCTGGCCCGCGACCTCGCCAGCCGGATGGTCGCCGAGCACGGCGCACGCCACCTCGTGCTGGCGTCTCGGACCGGCCCCGGTGGCGACGCCGACCGCGAGCTGGTGGCCCGGCTGCGCGCCGCCGGCGCGCGGACGGTGGACCTCGTGTCGTGCGACGTCGGCGACCGCGACGACGTCCGCCGCGTCCTGCGAGGTCTCGAACGCCCGCTCACCGCGGTGCTCCACCTCGCCGGCGTCGTCGACGACGGTCTCCTGGAGGGTCAGGACGCAGACCGGGCAGCGGCGGTGCTGCGCCCGAAGGCGACGGCCGCCCGGCTGCTGCACGAGGAGACGGCCGACCAGCCGCTCGCCCACTTCGTGGCGTACTCGTCGGTGGCCGGGACCCTCGGCGGCGCCGGTCAGTCGACCTACGCCGCCGCGAACGCCGCGCTCGACGCGTTGGTGCGCCACCGCGTGCAGGCGGGCCTGCCCGGGCTCAGCCTGGCGCTCGGTCCCGTCGACCAGGACGGCACCGGGATGCTGGGCCGGCTCCCCGTCGCCGCTCGCCAGCGGATGGCGGCGGCTGGCCTGCTGCCGATGTCGTACGACGACCTCGGGGCCGCCCTCACCCGCGCGCTCAGGTCCGGCCACGCCGGGCTCGTCGCGGCGCGCACCGACCGGACCCGGCTCGACCCGTCGGCGTCACCGTTGGTCACGCTGCTGGCGCGGTCGACCGCGCGCCGACCGGGCCGGGCGGAGGAGTCGCTGCCGGAGGCCGCCGGCGACGGCCTCGCCGACCTGCCCCCCGCCGAGCGCCACGGCGCCCTGCTGGACCTCGTCCGGTCGGAGGTGGCGGGTGTGCTCGGCCTCGGTTCGGTGGCCGAGGTGTCGCCGGCGACCTCGATGCGCAGTGTCGGCCTCGACTCCCTGATGGCCGTCGAGCTGCGCAACCGGTTGTGTGCCCGCACCGGGCTGGACCTGCCGACGACCGTCGCTTTTGACGCCCCCACCCCGGAGGAGATGGCCCGGCTGATGGGCGACGAGCTCGGCAGCTCGGCGGATGCGTCCGCGCCCGCGAAGGAGGCGGAGCCGGTCGACGAGCGCGACCTGAGCGACGAGGAGATCGAGCTGGCCCTCTCCGGCGTCGTCCTCGACTGACCCGACCACCCCAGACCTGACCCGACCACCGCACCACATCGAAGGAGCGACCAGCATGACCACCTACGACACCCGCGCGCCGGAGACCACCCGGCCCGCCCCCGCGACCGACGTCGCGTTCCTCTTCCCGGGGCTGGGCGACCACCACCGGGGCATGGGCGCCGGCCTGGCGGTCGACCACCCGGTCTATGCCGAGACCGTGGACCACTGCGCCACAGTCCTGCGCCGCGACTGCGGCGTCGACATCAGGCCGGTCCTGGCGCCGACCACGGACGGCGCGCCGACGCTGGACCTGCGCGCGCTGCTCGGCCGTTCGCACGACGCGGTGCGCGAGGTCGACGACGCAGTCGCCCAGCCGGCCCTGTTCACCGTCGAGTACGCCCTCACCCGGGTCTGGGCCGGCTGGGGTGTGGAGCCGGCCCTGATGGCCGGCTACAGCCTCGGGGAGTACGTCGCCGCGACCGTCTCGGGCGTCCTCGGCCTCGACGACGCGCTGCGACTGGTGGGCCACCGGGCCGCCGAGCTGAGCGCGGCCCCCCGCGGTGCGATGCTCGCAGTGGCGGCCGGCGTGGCCGAGGTGGAGGACCTGCTGGTCGGCGACGTCTGGGTCAGCGGTGCCAACACGCCGCGCCTGACCGTCGTCGCCGGCGTCCCCGCGGCTGTCGCCGAGGTGGCGCAGCGGGCCACGGCCCGCGGCCTCACGCACCGCGCGGTGGCATCGTCGTACGCCTTCCACACGCCGATGATGGAGCCGGTCGCGGCCGGCCTGGCGGCGGTTGCCCGCGGGGTCCGCACCCGGGCTCCCGAGGTGCCCTACCTCTCCAACGTCACCGGCGCGCCGATGACCCGGGTCGACGCCCTCGACCCGGGCTACTGGGGCCGGCACCTGTGCAGCCCCGTGCAGTGGGGTCGAGCCCTCGCCGCAGTGCCCACGGACCACCTGCTGCTGGAGGTCGGTCCCGGCCAGAGCCTCAGCTCGATGGCCAGTGAGGTCCGCGGCACGGACGGCGTCGTCGCGTCGATGCGCCACCCCTTCCAGCCCGAGGCCGACACCGCGGTCCTGGTGCGGGCCCGCGACCGCGTCCTGGCCGCCGGCCAGGGTCGCCCGTCGAGCACCACCCCCTCGGAGCCCGGCGCATCGGAGCCGCCCGCGTCGGACGCGGTGCTGACCACCGTCGCCGGGCTGTGGGAACGGCTGCTCGACCTCGACGGTCCCGCGCCGCTCGACGTGGCGTTCTTCGACCTCGGAGGCAGCTCGCTGCTGGCCTCGCGGCTGGCCCTGCGGATCCGCCGCGAGTTCGGCACCCACCTGACGCTGCGCGAGGTCTACGAGCACCCCACCGTGCGCGAGCAGGCCGCGCTGGTGCGCGGCGAGGAGGTCGAGGCCGGGCACCGGGAGGCCGGCGCCAACCTGCTGACGCTTCCCAACGGGATGGTGGTCAGTCAGCAGAACGAGGCCGAGACCCGCCACTTCTACGAGGACATCTTCGAGCACCGCGGCTACGTCCGCCACGGCGTGCGCATCGATCCCGGCGCCACGGTCGTCGACGTGGGCGGCAACATCGGCCTGTTCTCGCTCTTCGCCAGCGCGGAGGCCCCCGACGTACGGCTGCTGACCTTCGAGCCGGCGCCGCCGATGGCCGCCCACCTGCGCGACAACCTCGCGCGGCACGGCGTGGACGCCACGGTCTTCGAGATGGGCCTCTCGGACGCCGAGGGCTCGGCGCAGCTGGCCTTCTACCCGCGGAGCTCGGGTATGTCGACCCTCGCTCCGGACGAGGAGGAGGAGAAGCGCAACCTCCGGACGATCATCGCCAACCAGGAGCGGCTCGGGAACACCGAGTCCAGCGAGCTCGCCGAGGTCGGCGAGGAGCTGCTCGACGTGCGCTTCGCCGCCACGACGTACGACGTGCCGCTGCGCCGACTCAGCGACGTGATCCGCGAGCAGCGCCTCGACCGCATCGACCTGCTCAAGGTCGACGTCCAGAAGGCCGAGGAGGCCGTGTTCGACGGCATCGACGAGGAGCACTGGCCGATGGTGCGCCAGGTCGTGGCCGAGGTCCACGACGGCGACGACGGGCGCCTCGCCCGTCTCACGGCCGACCTCGAGCGGCTCGGCTTCGAGGTGACCGCGATCCAGGACGACCTCTACGTCGGCACCGACATCCACAACCTCTACGCGACCAAGGAGCAGTCATGACCAGCGTGATCGAGAGCCCCGCGACCCAAGCGACGACCAGCACCTCGGACCTGCCCGCCTTCCCCACCGTCGGTGTCGTCGGTGCCGGGGTGATGGGCTGCGGCGTGGCGCAGAGCCTGGCCACGACCGGCCACCGCGTCGTCCTCGCCGACGTCTCCGAGACGGTCCTGGAGCAGAGCCGCGCCACCCTGCGCGGGCAGCTGCGGAGCATGGCGCTGTTCAACGGCGTGCGCGTCGACATCGACGAGACGCTCGAGCGCGTCGCCTTGGTGACCGACCTCGACGAGATGGCCGCGGCCGACTTCGTGGTCGAGAACGTCACCGAGGACTGGGAGGTGAAGAAGACGGTCTTCCCGGTGCTCGACCGGGTGTGCCGCCCCGAGGTCGTCTTCGCCGTCAACACCTCCGCCATCCCGATCACCCGCGTCGGTTCCGTGACCTCGCGTCCCGACCGCGTCGTCGGCATGCACTTCATGAACCCCGTGCCGGCCAAGCCGGTCGTGGAGGTCATCCGCGGCTTCCACACCAGCGAGGAGACCATCGCGACCGCGCGGCGCTTCCTCGCCGGAATGGGCAAGGAGGGGATCCTCGTCGAGGACTCGCCGGGGTTCGTCTCCAACCGCGTGCTGATGCTGACCATCAACGAGGCGATCTTCCTGGTGCAGGACCGGGTCGCCGAGCCGGCCGAGGTCGACCGGATCTTCCGGACCTGCTTCGAGCACAAGATGGGCCCGCTCGAGACCGCCGACATGATCGGCCTCGACACGATCCTCAAGTCGGTCGAGGTGCTCCACGACGCGTTCGGCGACGACAAGTACCGCCCGGCCCCGTTGCTGCGCCGCATGGTCGACGCCGGCCACCTCGGCCGCAAGACCGGCCGTGGCTTCCACCGCTACGCCTGAGACAGCCCCCAGGGGCAACACCCACCCACAGGAGGAACCACCCATGGACACCCGTCACGAGATCATCGCCTACCTCGCGCAGTTCCTGCCGGTCGACCAGCTCGACGACACCGACGACATCTTCCGTCGCGGCTTCGTCAGCTCGATGTTCGCGATGCAGCTCGTCACCTTCGTCGAGGACCACTTCGCGCTGACCGTGAGCGACGACGACCTCGAGCTGGAGAACTTCCGGTCCGTCGCGGCGCTCACCGCCTTCGTCGACGCCAAGCGCTCCGTGGGGGCGGCGACGTGACCGCGGTCGCCGAGCGGCCCGCCGCGCTCGCCGACAGCGAGGGCGACGCGCTCGACCGCGTCCGCACCCTCGCCCGCGACCGGGTCGCCCCGCTCGCGGACCGGGTCCACCAGGACCAGGTCACGCCCGAGGCCCTGCTGCACGACCTCGGCGCCTCGGGTGCTCTCGGGCTCAACGTCGCGACCCGTCACGGCGGCACCGGCGCCGGCCCGCTCACCCTGGGGCTGGCGGCCGAGGCCCTCGGTCGCGCCTGCTCGTCGGTGCGCAGCCTCCTCACGGTCCACTCGATGGTGTGCCACGTCCTCGGACGCTGGGGCACAGCCGAGCAGCGCGAGCGGTGGCTGCCCGCCCTCGCCGACGGTTCGACGATCGCCGCGCTCGCGCTGTCGGAGGAGCAGGCGGGCAGCGACGCCGGCGCGGTCGCGACCGACGTGCGGCGCGAGGGCGACGAGGTCGTCCTCACCGGCACCAAGCGCTGGACCACCTACGGCGAGCGCGCCGACCTGCTGCTCGTCGTGGGACGCGCGGCGACCGGTCCGGTCGCCGTGCTGGTGGAGACCGACCGCCCCGGCGTGGTCCGCACGCCCGTGCGGGACCTCATCGGAATCCGGGGTTCGATGACCGCCGACATCCGCCTCGACGGCGTCCGGGTCCCGGCCGACCACGTGGTCGGCCGCTGGGGTCTGGGCGTCATCCAGGTCGCCGCGACCGCGCTCGA
>CAZDAO010000133.1:0-8957 GCA_964503015.1 uncultured Nocardioides sp.
AGCAATGCGTTTCTGACCTGCGCCTTGTTCAGTCGGGCAATCTGAATGTCATTAAAAATCGAGACACATCGTTGGGCGACCACCGTCGCCGTTAACGTTGCGCCCGCGATGGCGGCGATCATCTCGTAGGGGTTGTTGAAACTTATGGAGCGTACCGACATAGCGCCCGCATCGATAACGGACTGATCGATTACGTCCTGTAATCTGACGTAAGGCTTGTCGCTGGGATAGTCGTCCCCGTAATCCCACTCCGACATCAGCGCAGCTCGGGAAGCCAGAATGCCGGCCGCGATGAGCGTACGGATGGCCCGATGCAGGACCTCTATCTCCTGCAAGGTCAATTCGCCGCGACTATCGAACCGGAACGCCAACAGGCTCGGCTCAGTCTTGGTGAACTGGTCGATGCTGATACTCATCTATCAACTTTCACGTGGGTCTGCGCGGCGGGATCTGGCGAAGCCTACGGTCTCGTACGTGCATCGCCTCGTCCAAGTTCGTTGCACCGCCCAGCGAACGATATTGCCTCGCCAGCCGTCAGAAGCGGCGCTTGATCCCAAGCCCTCCGCGTACATACCTGCAGTCGCGCCACGCTGGCTTGGCACACCCGAGGCGGTCGATGTTGACCCACCAAAGCCGGTAGTCGTCACGCAGCGCTGCATGTGCAACGCGTCCGCAGGACAACCCGCGCCGATCCTTAGAACTTTCGGTGGCGAGGCGGCCCGACACCGGGCCACTCGACGCCTCGACCTGGTCACCTCGGTCCAACAAGTGCCTCACCCCGCCGCGAGTCAGTCAGCACACGTCTGCAGTGGGTTCATGAGGCTACGGTTTGCGGGCAAGCTGCAAGGTCTCACATCCAGGAGGCATCGATGCTGGCGAGTCTTCTCCCCGGCCTGCGCGACATCCGAGTTCCGCTGACAGTCGGATATCTATGGCTCTTCAACCTGTGGATCTGGTTTGCCGACGAAGTGCCGCGAACCCGGCCGTCCGAGGACGGTCCGATCTCGCGAACCTACGAACTACTAGAGTGGCTAGGCCCGGCCGCGCAACTAGGGCTCATATCTTTCTGCGCCTACTTGCTTGGTGCGCTCCTTCAACTTCCTCTGACTCTCCCTGCGGGGAGTCTGTTCAAGAGACTGACTTACGTGCAAAGCGCCGACACTCGCCAGACTCGGAGCGAGTTCGAAAAGCGATTGGACTCCTTCGGAGAGCGACTAGAAGAAGCCACCCGGGGCCTGCCGCCGGACGCGTATGACCTTGAAGGCGAGCGCTGGCAGAAGGCGCGAAACGCGACGGTCGACGAACTGCGCCCGCGGCTCTTGGTGGCAAACCAAGAACTCTATGGCGAGTATGACCGCCTGGCCTCTGAGGCGCAGTTCCGCATCAACGTCGCCGTCCCGCTTTTTGTCCTTGGGGCCACCCTCGCCGAGGTCTACTCCTATTGGTTGTTTCCTCTCGCAACAGCGATCTCGGCTGCTCTAATGGCTCAGGGATTACGAAGGCGAGAGCAGTCGGTATCTGTAATCCAGCGCGCGGTTCTCGATGGAACGATTCGCCATCCTGCCCAATTCATCAAGTAGTCATCGACTCGGTGACCCTACGACGACCCTGACGTCGACCCCAAGGATGAGGATGACTAGAACGATCCGCGCGCAGTGGCCCGCCACGGACCTAGCGTCATAGCGCCGCGAGGCGACCAGCAGCGGCGACCAGACCTGCGGTTGGTAACGCTGAGGTTCGTGGCGAGATCGTTCGATCAACACGGCTTCGTGCTTCCGGGCTATTTTCCGTTCATACGTTCCAGTGCGTCGCAAAGCAGTCTGCCGAACTCAGTTATGGAGAAGCGACTGCCCCCGAAAGCCGAAGCGCTTAAGGCGAACCCCTGCCCTGCCAGGCGGTTGAGACTGAACATCACTCGCTCCGGATCCAAGCGGAGTCTTCCTGCAAGGCCTCTAGATGTTTGCAACTCTTCGTTCTCTTCCCCCGACTCCGAGCGTTCATCGAACACATCTCGATCCCGCAGGTGTCGCAGCACCGGGATGTCCTCGGCCAGGAGATTGCGGAGCCCGCGAATGGTCAGCCCAACCTCGTCGGCTTTGTCGAGATCCTCAACAGCGGCCGCGAATGCGGCACCCATCGCCTCGAGCAGCTCACGATCGCTAGTCTGCGCCGAGTCGAAAAGCAGCCGCGTGACCAATGGAACGAGTTCGCGACGCTCGATCATGCGTTCGGCGAGATCCTCGCGGCTGAGTCCGGAAGTTCGGACGGCCGCCTCCATGGCCCGCGAATGATTCGTCTGGACTTCGTTGACGACGGCGCTGAAGAGTCGAGAAACAAGCCCTCCGCCGAGCGGAAGGACGGCACTGGTTACCTCGCCTGCCAGTTCTGCTGGTAGCGACTGCTCGGACGGTCCCACCCGGCCAAGGTAGCCGTCTCAGGCGCGGGTCTGTTGCACGCACTGGCGCCAGCCCGGCCTAGCCCATTCCGCCGCGTGCCCGCTCGGCCATCACGCCGACCGAAGGGCTTTCGCAAGGTCGCGGTGCACTCGTTCGACGGGCTCCGCATCGAGGACCCCGGTTGATTCGAGGGTCGATTGCAGTCGTTTGGGCCATAGGACCTGGATGTCGCGTGTGGTGAATGCGCCGCCGATCAGCGGCCAGTCGGCGTCTACGAAGCACAAGACGCCGTGCACCGGAATCTGGTCACCGACGACGCTGCGGACGGTTTCGACCTGCTTGAGGACTCCGTCGACCAGCTTGGTGCAGTCCCGTCGACCGACGAGCAGGCGTTCCACGCGCGGTCGCAGGAGCCCACCCTCGACCCGAAGTCGCGGTCGCCCGGTGTACCGCTTCGCATCGATGACGTAGACCCCCGTCGGCGTCACAGCCAGGTGGTCAATGTTCGCGCGACTACCGGGGATGCGCCGGTCATGGAGCACCCGACAGGTGTCGGACTGCAGGGAGTTCAGGCGGCCACCGAGTTGCTCCTCGCCGGAAGCTCCGGTGTCCCACGCTGTGGTGGACTGTGGATCGTCGCTGAGGGCCAGAATGAGACCTCCGAGTTTCGGATGCCTGGTGCGGATGCGTTGCTCGCGGCCGGCCTTGCGTCGTTCGAACTCGCGTCGCGCGGATCGCCCAGCCTCCCCGATGTCGACCTCGGCGACCGGCTGTGGCGCATGTTGGTCGTGGGTTAGGCAGCGGACGGTCTTGGTCTCTCGCTCGTAGACGGCCTCGGTCTTCGCAGGCAGCGGGGTCTCGCAGATCCGGCAGGTGCCGGCATAGCGCAGGCGCATCCGCTTCTCGGCTGGTGCCGCCGTGTCGCCCACGCCTGGACCGTAGCCGTCGATCGCAGACTTGGTCCCGGCATTGCCGAAGGTGACGGCGCCCCACGGGCAGCAACTGCCGGTCTTAGCGTCGGGCAAGTGCCTCGTCCTCGTTCGGCGGACAGGGCGAGGCTTGGCCGACCCCCGCCAGGTGACACCGATGACCACCCTCCTGCCGTTCCAGCCCGACGCCATGACACCAGCCCAGCTCGCCGCGGTGTCCTACCTCGCCCGCTACTCCGGACACACCCACACGCTGTACGCCTCCCAGTTGCGGCGCTGGTTCACCTGGTGCGAGACCAACGCCCTCGACCCCCTCGTCGGGATCCAGAGAGCCCACATCGAGCTCTACATCCGACACCTCGGACAAGCTGGCCTGATGGCGTCCTCGGTCGTCACCTCGATGCACGCCGTGCGCGGCTACTTCCGTTACGCCCACATCGACGGACTGATTGTGTCCGACCCGGCCGTCTACGCGCGCCTTCCGAAGGTGCACCGCGACGAGTCCCGCACCCAGGGTTTGGACCGCCTCGAGCTCATTCGCTTCCTCCAAGTCGCCCAAACGCTGACAGTGCACCATGGAGCGCTGGCATTCCTTCTCGGCATCAACGCCCTACGCGCATCCGAGGCCGCCGCGGTGCGGATCGAGGACTACGCCGAAACCCTTCGCGGGCACCGAGTGCTGCATCTAGTCGGGAAGGGTGACAAGCCTGCCACGATGCCGATCACCGTCCCCGTGCTGCGCGTGCTTGAGGCGTGCCGCGGCGACCGCACCGAGGGACGACTCATCCTGCGTTCGGTGTCCAGGAAGCCCATCGACCGGCGAGACGCCTACCGAATGGTTGCTCGCATCGCGAAGGCAGCGGCGATCCCTCGGCACATCAGCCCGCACTCGCTGCGTCACGCAGCCATCACCAACGCTCTCGACGCAGGGGTCCCGCTCCGTGACGCGCAGATCCTCGCCCGCCACGCCGACCCACGAACCACCGAGCACTACGACCGTGCCCGCGGGAACCTCGACCGCCACGGCGTCCACTTCCTCACCGCCTACGTCGCCGGGGTCTAGAGGAGAGCGGACGCGAGCGTCGCGAGAGCGCATGCAAACGCCCACTATGACGCTGCCCAGTTGGTAGACCTCCCGTCACGGATTGAATTGGACCCCGGAACAGTTTTGATCTTCTCGTTGAGCAAATCGGCCTATCGTCGGCGCGGCGCTCTAGGCTCCGTGCCATGGCGAACAGCTCTGTGACCTATCTGCTCGGAACCGCTCAGGACAAGTCGATCAGAGCCCTCTCACTCGGCGAAAGCGAGACCTGGTCGGACGCGCCGTGCCCATACTGCGGTCAAAGTCGGGCATTGGTCGTCGCGGCCGAGACCGATGGGAACTACAAGCAGCACCACTCACTCACGACCTGGTTCCGCTGCGTCTCCTGTCGGAAGGGTTACGTACGCCAGAACGGCGCCATCCAACCCGGCGTGAAACCGCTCCGTACGCCGATGGGTGTACCCGGAGCCGAGGCCTCGGTGTGGGAGGAAGCGAGGACCTGCCTCGGCGTTGGCGCGCACACTGCGGCCGTCATGCTTTGCCGAAAGCTGCTCTTTCACGTTGCTGTGACCCACGGCCTCGCCCCAACGAACGAGAAAGGTTTCGCTCCAGGCTTCGCCGAGTGCGCGAAGCACTTGCAGAACCAAGGCCTCGTCACGCCGCGGATGATGAAGTGGGTCGAGCGGATCAAGGACGTAGGCAACGACGCGAATCATGCGCTGCTCCCAATTGCGGCAGCACAAGCGCTTGACGTCGCCGCTTTCACTGAGCAGCTGCTGATCCTCACCTACGAGCTGGACGCACGGATGGAAGCCGCGGATTCATCCGACGAGGCCGAGAATGACACCGGAGAAGCGTTGTCGATTTGAGATCGTGTGTCATCCCAGCAGTAGCTGGCTCCGGCCCGCGGGTCCTATCGCCGCTGGAACGCGTCATGGGGCAATAGATTCGCCGCATGAGTTCACCGAGGGACTTGGCTGACTACCTGGACATGCTTGTGGGGATCGACCTGGTCGACACGCAGCGGCACCTCGCTCGTAGCGTCGTCCTCGAACTGCTCGAGCAACTCGACCAAGCCGTCGACCTGGTACTCGCGACGACCCACGCGGTCAATGTCGATGCTGCCTCCCATCTCGCACAGGAGGTCTTCCCACGACTCCCTGGTGACCTGAAGCTGCGAATGATCGCCGAGTTGCTCGACGACCGACCAGACGTCCTAGACGCCTACCCGTTCGTTCCGAAGGTTCTGCCCAAGGTGTACAGGTTGCGGCATGCAATGGCACACGGCGTCTTGGAGCGCCTGCCCGATGGGCGGATTCGAATCCTCTCGCGGAACCGTGGACGGGATAGCACGGAAGACATCGACCCGGCGAACCTCGGCTGGCTCGTTTGGCAAACGCAAGTTATGCGCTCCGAACTTCTAGTGATCGGCTCGTTGGTCGTGCCCGACGTTGACGACTGGTACGGGCAAGATCCACTCGCTTAGCCGGCCCCAGCTGCACACCTCGGCGAGAATTCACCCGTGAGGGCTGCTCCGGGAGTTCAGCTCTGGTGCAACTGCATGGTGTGTCACAGGATGGGCAAGATGGGGCACTTGGCCCCTGCAAGTTCATACACCGACATGCGGCGGCGGCGCGGTGCGTCACACCGCCGCCTGCATGACTCTTGGACTTGTCCCGTTCGCCCTTGGAGAGAACCAGCTCCGACTACCGTCGACCCATGACAGACGTGCCCGTTTCCGACCGAGTGTGGGTCGAGGAACGGGGTCGTTGGTATCCGGGCGTCCTGGAGACGTGGAACACCCGTGACCGCGTCCTGCGCGCCTGGGTGTCCTACGCCGTCCCAATAAACGGATGGCCAGGCGGCTGGTACAAGGTGCAGGACGTGCTCAGCATTCCGGAGGGTGAGGATCCGAACGATGAGGGTAGGGGCTGGACCACGAGGGTTGAAGGCGCCCGCAACGCCTGAGGCCAATGCGGCATTCCGCCGCCTGCCGGCGCGTGGCAGGCGTTTGGCCCACTACACGTGTCGTCGACGTCGCGTCAGTCCTGGAAGTAGCCAACAACGATGGGGATGACCATGCCCAGTGTCACGGTCGACACGTTCTTGATGACTTCAGTCGGATGGCCGTCCGAGATCCACAAGACGAGAGCAGCGGCGCCGACCAGGAAGTAGACGGTGACGTAGAGAGCGCCTACCCACGTCCGGTCAACTGCACCAGCCGTCGTGACGTTGGCCAGACCGGCGGTGTTTGTGGTGGTCGAGATCCCGAACGCAAGCGCGGTAATGCCCCCTATGAGCCCTGCTAGACCAGAGGTTGTGTATGCCCATGCGGCGTTGGGCTCGGGAACCGCCGCGTCGGTACGCCAAACGTCCCAGAAATGGGAGGCGTTGAGCCACGCATACGCAAGTCCAGCTGCGATGGCAATTGCCGCCACAGCCACTGCGCCGAACTTCTTCGGAATGATCGGTTCGGGCACGGCGTCCCCCTTAGTCACGTCGGTGACAGCTATTGCCTCACATGGATGCACACCCGGGAGGCGGAGAGAACAGACATCGCCAAATTCGATGCCTATCTCGAACTGGCGGATGTTGCCTCTCCCAGCCTGGGTGCGCTGCCTCCTCGAGCGGGTACCCGCGCCCAGCAGAACGAGCATCCGCACCTGTCGGGATCAGCAACGGCACCCACTGCTGGGCGCCCTGCAAGTGACGCATTCCGCCGCGACGGGGTCGCGATGCCATCGCTGGCTGCTCGTCCGAAGCCCGCGGTGGCCGCCCATCAGTCGGGATAACGTCCTTCCATGTCGGATTCCGCGTCGGCCACGAGCACCCCTGCAGATCTCGCGACCAAGGTCAAGCGTCGACTGTCTGAGACTGGCTACCCATTGGAACTTCGAGTAGCGCGCGAAGCACGGCGGCACACGAATCCTGTGTACGTGACCCAGTCAAGGCAGTATGTGGACCCCTTGACCGACAAGCTACGTGAAACCGATGTCGTCGCCTGCTGGACTGCTCAGAGCGGAGACGATTTCCGCTTTGTGTACCTCTCAATTGAGTGCAAATCCAAGCCGCTCCCATGGGTCATCTTCGACGCTGGCGAGGGCCCGACGGACGATGCGAAGAGTCGATGGGAGTGGGCGGTCCGGCACGAGTTCCCTGACCCATGGTCCAACGCCGCCGATCTCTCAGACTACTTCCATCTCAATCGCACTCTGTTCCGGCCCAGCCTCGTCGGCACTGGCGTTGTGGAAGTAGACATGGGCTCCTCGACACCGCGAGACCAGCGCAATGCGGCGTGGGATGCAGTCCAGTCTGCGGTGGCGGCAGCTCATGGGATCACACGAGACATGAACCCCGAGGATCCTCTGCCAGGCACTGAGTGGGCCTCCATTCGCATCGCGGTTTTTCCAGTTGTGGTTACCAGCGGCGCGTTGTTCCGCGGATTCCTCACGCCCGAGGGCGAGCTCGCTGTGGAACCGATTGAGCGAGGCGAGGTCTTGGTGCGGAGTTCGACCGATGTCGGCCTCACTAGGTGCCTCATCGTTACCGAGGACGCCCTTCCGGAAGTGCTGGCGCACGCGGCAGAGACTGTCAAGGCCATGTAGCCCTTGGTGACCGCTGTGATGGTGGAACTTCCCCTGCGTCATAGCGCCGCGTATGCCACGCAGTCAGACTGCGGTCCCCGGCTGAGCACCGGCCCGTTGTCGGTGGTGACGGCTATCGTCGGAGACAGATTCGAGCGAGCGAGCTCGGGCCCTTCCTGAAGCCGATGATCCGGCTGAACCCACCTCACTGTTACTGGCCCCGTCCGTAGTTGTCGGTGCGTCCAGGAGGGCGCGGGAGGGTCAGACAGTGAGCGCCGTACCTGCCGAGCAGCCCCACGACGGTGTGTGGCGTGCACCAGGAACGCAGCCGGCCGTGTCGCCGGTCGTGGCCGCGGTGCTGGCACGCGTGCATGCGGCCCTGGCCGAGCTGGGCGCGCTGTCGCTGACAGGGCTGGGGGACGCGGACGTCGCGAAGATGCTGGACGAGCTGACCGGTGCGTCGAGCCGGCTGACCCGGCAGGTGTGCCGCGCCGCGGCAGAGGCGGACCAGCGCCGCCTCGGGGACGCCACCGGCGCCCGTCACGTCCACCAGTGGTGGGCCGGCCGCAGCCGCCACACCCACGCCGAGGCCGCCCGCCTCACGAAGCTGGGCCGCGCGTTCGAGGACGACCTCCATGCCCCCACCGGACAAGCGCTCGCGGCGGGCGAGCTGCGGGTGGAGCAGGCGCGCGTGATCGTCCAGGCCGTCGACGCGATCCCCACCAGTGTCCGTGCCCTCGACGGCACGACCCGGATCATCGACCCCGGGATCTGGGCGCAGGCACGCGACCACCTGCTCGCCCGGGCGGCCGAGCACGACTCGAAGGCGCTGCGCAGGCTCGGGCGGCGGATCCTCGACGTGGTCGCACCCGAGCTCGGCGAGGCGCAGGAAGCCAAGACGCTGGCCGCGGAGGAGGTCCGCGCCGACGCGACCGCCGACTTCGAGATGGTCGACGACGGCACCGGTCGCTGCCACGGCCGGTTCACCCTGCCCTCCCACGTCGCC
>CAZDAO010000134.1:0-8909 GCA_964503015.1 uncultured Nocardioides sp.
TCGGCGTCGGCCGATCCACCGTTTACCGGGCGATCGAACGACAGCGCACGGCCGCGAAGGCGGAACTCGCTGACGCCTCGTCACGACGCTGACCGCCTCTGTCGTCGGCGTCCCGCAACCGACACCCCTCGCGGGACGCCGACCAGCGAAGCCCGTCGGAGGCCGCCTCGGGCCTTGCTGCATCCCGACAGCGTTCGGCTTGCGGACCGTCCGGAGCTGCCGAGACTTGGACGGGGACTCGTTCAGCGCGGCCCGTAGGCAGTGGTCAGTGATGCGTCGAGGTCGGCGATGAGGTCGTCGACGGCTTCTAGTCCGACGGCGAGGCGGACGAGTCCGTGGTCGCGGAACGGTTGCGCGAACGCCTTGGCGGGGCCTTCGGGGTACTCCTCGTACGCGACGAGGGTCTCGTCGTGGCCCAATGAGACGGCCGAGGTGATGACGCGCAGGTCGTTGACGAACCTGAGCCGGTCGGCATGGGTGCCACCGACGGCAAACGCCACGACACCACCAAACCCGCCCTTGAGCTGGGCAACGGCCGGCTCGTGGCCATCGTGGCTGGGCAGGCCTGGGTAGGAGACGTGGACGACGCGCGGGTCGGCCTCGAGGAACTCGGCGACCGCCTGGGCGTTCTCGCACTGGCGAGCCAGGCGCAGCGGAAGGGTGGTGGAGCCGCGCATGATGAGCCACGCGTTGAACGGGGAGATGGCGCCGCCGGCGTGCCACATCGCGCCGGTGCGGGTCTCTTCGACGAGGGTGCGGGCGCCGATGACGACGCCGCCCATCGCGTCGCCGTGCCCGTTGTAGTACTTCGTCAGTGAGTGGATGACGAGGTCGGCGCCGTGGTCCAAGGGGCGCATCATCGGCGGCGGCGTGAAGGTCGAGTCGATGGTCAGAAGCGCGCCGGCGTCGTGGGCGATGCCTGCGAGGGCGGGGATGTTGGCAACGCGGAGGTCGGGGTTGGCGATGACCTCGGTGTGCACGAGCTTGGTGTTGGGCCGGACGGCGGCGCGGACGGCGTCGAGGTCGGTGATGTCGACGAAGTCGACCTCGATGCCGAGCTTCTTCGGGAACACGTCGGTGAAGAGTCCGGCGACGCGCATGTAGACGACGTTCGACACGATGGCGTGGTCGCCGGGGTTGAGGATGGTGAAGAACGCGGCGTGGAGGGCGGCCATGCCGGTGCCGAACACGGCGGCGGCCTCGCCGTGGTCGAGCTTGGCGAGCTTCTCCTCGAGTCCGCGCTGGTTGGCGCCGTGCTCGCGCGTGTAGACGAGGCCCTGGTAGCCGGGGTCGTCGATGTCGCTGGGGTCCTCCGGCAGCTTGTACGAGTTGGCCATCACGATGGGGGTGCGGATGGCGCCGGTGGTCTTGTCGGCGTGGTTGCCGCCGTGCACCGACCAAGAGTTCCCGGTGAGGGTGTCGAAGTCGTGCTTGTCGGGACGGGTGCTCGTCATGAGAGGTCCTCGCGGGAGTCGGTGCTGACGGTGGTGTTGGCGGTGGGGTGCACGAGCGCGCGGCCGGCGTCCTGGTCCGGGGTGTCGTCCGCGACCTGAGAGACCCCGGCCAGTGCGGGGAGGCGGCCGTCGCCGTAGGTGGCACGAACGTCGGAGACGACGATGCGGTAGCCGTCGTACCAGCGCTCCACCTGCCCCTTGGCTTCACGGTGTTGCGGGAACCGGCCGAGCATGGCGACCGACTTGCGGTCGGCGAAGTAGTACATGGCGTTGACGACGTCGCCCTCGGGTGAGAGCCACTTCTCGACGCGGTCGAAGCCGGGCAGGCTGCGGGCGTAGTCGTCGATCTCGCCGTCGAGGCGGTGGAAGTCGTCGTCGTAGGTGCCGGGCTTGAAGATGAACTGGCAGCAGATCACGGGTGGGTCTCCTGAACGGTCGAGCTGGTGGCTGTGCGGGTGGAGGGAAGAACACGGGTGGCGACGCGGACGTCGCCGCCGAGCTGGCGCAGGTGGGCGGCGAGCTCGTCGCCGGCGGCGGCCAGCTGTTCGTCGGTCATCGGTGCGAGGGCGTCGAGGATGAAGAGCGCCGAGGCGGTCTCGCCGGTGAGCTGGGTGCGGCGGCCCTGGCGCCAGTTCCAGCGCCGACACGTCACCCCGGCGTCGTCGGCCCACACGACCTCTCCCGGGTCGGGGTGCTCGACCACGACCTCACCGTTCGCCGTGGTGTCGAACGCTTCGGACCCGGTGGCGCGGATGAGGCGGGGCGAGCCGTCGTACGCGGCTAGGTCTTCCCCGCCGAGCGGGACCTGGTGGATGACGCTGATGGCGTTGTAGATGTCGGTGAGCGGGTTCACTCGCGGGAGCCCGGACCCGGCGGGGTCGGCGCGGCGGGTGAGCGCTTCGAGACTGTTGCGGGTGCGTTGCGGCTTCGCGCCGAACTCCCTGTACGCCTCGCGCCAAGATGCGATGTGCGGCAGCTCCTCCACGGGCGCTTCGGTCAGCAGCGCGCGTGCCGTCTGCTCAGCCCCGACCAGCAGTGCCTCGCTACCGGACTCATCGGCGTGGGGGTCGAGTCCGTCCACGGCGATGAGGAGGGCCCGGTAGTCGGGTCGCAGCGCGGCAACGGCTTCGTCGATGCTCGCGCCGGCAAGGAACTCCAGCAGATCCATCGGGTTCGTGGACGTGTCAGTCATGGCTGCCCTCGGTCTTCGTGCCCGCGCCGACGCCGGGCTCGAACACGGTGAGGGAGAACCTGGCCGGGACGGTGCCGTCGTTGGCGTAGGAGTGCGGGACGTCGCTGGCGAACGAAATGGCGTCGTCGACCTCGAGGACCTCGCTCTCCTCGCCGACGGTGACGGTGACCGTGCCCTCACGGACCTGCAAGATCTCCTTCGTGCCGCGGACGTGGGCTTCGCTGTCGTGCCGGTCACCCGGTGCGAGCGTCCAGTCCCACAGCTCGAGGATGTCCGGCGGCGTCGTGCCCGCCAGCAGGACCCCGCGACCACCGCCCTGGCCGGTCCACAGCGCTGGCGCGGTGTGGGCGCGCACGACCTTCACCGGCTTGGTCTGCGGGACTGCGACCAGTGCCTGCAAGCCGATGCCGAGGGCGTCGCTGAGCCGCAGCAGCGTGGTCACGCTCGGGTTCGCGGTGCCCTGCTCGACGTTGATGAGCATGCGCCGACTCACGCCCGACTTCTCGGCGAGCTGGTCCAGGGTCCACTCGCGAGCCTGTCGCTCGGAACGCACCTTCGCGCCGATGGCAGCCGAGAGCTCACTAGCGTTGTTGTCCACGAGTGCAGCATAGTGCATTATCAGTGCAACGCGACAAGTATCGAGGAGCATGGCATGACCGCCACCCCCATCTCGCCCGCACCCACATCCCGCATCGACGCCGGCGTGCCCGACCGGACGCCGGTCACGGACGCGGACGTGCTTCGCGACATCTCCAAGCGGGTGCTCTGGTTGTCCGCGGCCATCGTGGACGCGGCCAACCGCGGCCGGGTGAACACCAGCGGCGTGAAGGTTGGCGGGCACCAGGCATCGTCCGCGTCGATGGTCGACGTCATGGTGGCGCTGTGGTTCC
This sequence comes from uncultured Nocardioides sp., assembly GCA_964503015.1. GTDB lineage: Bacteria > Actinomycetota > Actinomycetes > Propionibacteriales > Nocardioidaceae > Nocardioides. Next base: position 3,537 of record CAZDAO010000134.1, read on the forward strand.
ACGCGCTGCGCGGTGAGGACCGCGTCTCGGTCAAGCCGCACGCCTCACCGGTGCTGCACGCCATCAACTACCTGCTCGGCGACCTGGACGCGGACTACCTCACGACGCTGCGCGCGAAGGGCGGGCTGCAGAGCTACCCGAGCCGGCTCAAGGACCCTGACACCGTCGACTTCTCCACCGGGTCGGTCGGCATCGGCGCGACCGCAGCGCTGTGGGCCGCCGTCGCGCACCGCTACACGAGCTCGCACTTCGCCGACACGCCTGCAGCCGGGCGGTTCGTCAGCCTCCTCGGTGACGCCGAGCTCGACGAGGGCGCCATCTGGGAAGCCGTCGCCGACCCGCAGGTCGCCTCCCTCGGTGAGCTGCTGTGGGTCGTCGACCTGAACCGTCAGTCCCTGGACCGGGTGGTGCCCGACATCCAGATCGACCGGCTGCGTGGCATGTTCACCGCCGCCGGCTGGCAGGTCGTCACGCTCAAGTGGGGCCGCTTCGTCTCCGAGGTGTTCGAGCGACCCGGCGGCGCCGACCTGCGGCACCGGCTCGAGGAGATGCCGAACGAGGAGTACCAGCGGATGCTGCGCGTCCCCGCAGGCGAGGTCGCCGAACGCATCCTCACCGGCCAGGACTCCTCGGCCCTGCGCGACCTCGTCGGCTCGCTCAGCACTAGCGACCTCGCCCAAGCGGTGCGCGACCTCGGCGGTCACGACCTCCCGCTGCTCGTCGACACCTTCGACGGTGCCGACGACCACCGACCGACCGTCGTGTTCGCGTACACCATCAAGGGCCGTGGACTGGCCACCGAAGGCCACCCGAACAACCACTCGGCACTCCTCACCGAAGCGCAGATGAGCCAGCTCGCCGAGGCGTGCGGCATCGACACGACCGACCCGTGGGCCCCGTTCCCCACCGACACGGCCGCCGGGCGCCTGTGCGCGGCACGGGCCGAGACGCTCGCCCGACCGGCCATCACCCCCACCGGCACGGTGGCGGTGCCGACGTCGCTCGGGCATCCACACCGCAAGGCCGTCTCCACCCAGGCCGCACTCGGCCGTGTCCTGGCCGACCTTCCCCGCGATGCTCCCGAGCTGGCCGCCCGGCTGGTGACTTGCAGCCCCGACGTCGCGTCGTCGACGAACCTCGGTGGGTGGATCAACAAGACCGGCGTCTGGTCGGTCAAGGAGCGCCACGACTGGTTCGCCGACGACCGCGAGCGCGTCCTGCGCTGGTCCGAGAGCGAGACCGGACAGCACATCGAGCTCGGCATCGCCGAGGTCAACCTCGTCGGTCTCCTCGGCGAGCTCGGCACGACCTGGTCGCGGTGGGGCCAGCGTCTGGTTCCGGTCGCGACCATCTACGACCCGTTCGTCAGCCGGGCCCTCGAGCCGTGGTCGTACGGCATCTACGCGGGCGGGCAGTCCATCCTCGTCGGTACACCCTCCGGCGTGACGTTGGCGCCGGAGGGCGGGGCGCACCAGTCCATCACCACCCCGTCCATCGGCCTCGAGCAGCCCGGCTGCGTGGCTTGGGAACCGGCCTTCGCCCAGGACCTGGAGTGGACGTTCCTGCACGCCGCCGCCCAGGTGGGCGTCCCGGGCGGCACGTCGGCGTACTTCCGCCTCTCGACGCGTCCGCTCGACCCTGAGCTGGCCGCCCTGCCGGAGGACCCGGCATTGCTCGACCGGCGCCGCCGTCAGGCCGTCGCCGGCGGGTACCGCCTCTCGACCCACCCCGCCGGCGACGACGACGTCACCCTCGTCGGGGTCGGGGCACTCATGCCCGAGGTCATCGAAGCAGCACGGACCCTCGGCGAACAAGGCGTCACCGCAGGCGTGGTCTGCCTGACCAGCCCCGACCTGGTGTTCCGGTCCTTCCAACAGCGCGGCACCCGCGACGCAGCAGGCGCCGGGAACGTGCGGAACATCGTGGAGGAGCTGTTCCCCGCCCACGCGCCCGCGCCGCTGCTGACCGTGCAGGACGGGCACCCGCACACGCTCGCGTTCCTCGCTGGCGTCCGCGGGGACCGCATCCGCTGCCTCGGCGTCACCGAGTTCGGGCAGTCCAGCGACCTCGCCGATGCGTACACCCTCCACGGCATCGACGTCGCCTCCATCGTCGACGCCGCCCTCACCCTCACCGGCCGTTGACGGCGCCGACAAGAGGCGTCAGCGGTCGATACGCTCACCCGGTCAGTCGGACACCGACTGCCGGACGAGGGAGCCGTACCCGGACCGCGACAAGACGGCCACGAGGAGCGGTCATGGCCTGGTTCGTCCTAGTCGTCGCGGGAGTACTCGAAGCCGTTTGGGCGGTCGCGCTCGGGAAGAGCGATGGGTTCACCCGGCTCACACCCATCGTCGTGTTCCTTATCGCCATCGCCGCAAGCATGGCCGGGCTCGGGTTCGCCATGCGCACCCTGCCCACCGGCACCGCCTACGCCGTGTGGGTCGGCATCGGCGCCGCACTGACCGTCACCTTCGGCATGGCCACCGGAGACGAACCCGCCAACCTGATCAAGGTGCTACTCCTTGTCGGCCTCATCGGCTGCGTCATCGCGCTCAAGTTCGCCCACTGACCGGCCCCGGTCGAACTCAAGACCCGAGCCCCGCAGGCTCGGGCACTCAGCGGCACGTGACATCCCGATCTTGGGGGAAGTCTCCTAGTAGCCGCGATCTGCGCGGTCGTCCCGCTTGAGGATCCGCTATCGGTGATCACCTGAGCTATCGCGGATGGCAGGTCCCCGGCGCTGATCTTGCTCCGCACCACGTTCAGGTCACGGGATCCAGACAGTGGCCGATGTGCGGGCCCGGGGCGCCGTTCGTCGTCAGCCGGAGGATCAGCCCGTAACCCACGAAGCTGGCCACACTGCGACCGGTGTTGGTCGGGGTGAGGAGCAGTTGGCGGCCGTGAAGTCCAGCAGTTCAGGCATCGTGGGCCGGATGTGCCCGTCTGATCGGCATTAGGGTGGGCGATGGTTGTGTGCCCAAGAAGGTGGCGACCACGTCCCTGAGGAGGCCAGGGTGCTCGACGAGCAGGAGGTGGCTGGCGTTTGGTACGACCGCTAGCTGTGCCTGCGGAAGGGCGCGATACATCGCGATGGTGTGCTCGAGGGTGACGAGGTCGTCGTCGCCGGCGAGGACGAGTGTCGGGCAGGTGACGCCGAGTAGGTCGCTTGATGTCGGGCTCGTCTCGGTCGCAACGGCATCGACGATCTTGCGCACCACGACGTGGAGGTGGTCTCGACCATCGGGAGAGACCTCGCCGTACGCGTCGAGGATCTGCTCCGGCAGTTCGCCAGCGGCTGATGGCTTGAAGATCAACCCGTCGGGATCGAAGACAGCGCTGAGCAGCACGAGCTTCTCCACGAGATCAGGACGGAGGAGGGCAACCTGCAGCGCTACGGTGCCGCCGGCGCTGTAGCCGACCAGCTTGGCTGGACCGCCGACGACGTCCTCCAGAAAGGCGATCGTGTCTCGCGCCATGAGCTGGACGGTGATCGGGCCAGGCATGTCGGGCGTGCGCCCGTGACCTCGTCGGTCTGGACGGTAGAGCCGGAAGTTGGACGCGAGCTGGTCGAGGTTGCCGTCGAAGCAGCGGCTGTCGGTGAGTCCGCCGTGCATCAGCACGACGGGTTCGCCCGATCCACGCTCGTCGTGCCACATGGACGCAATGTTTGTCATGCCTCTACATACGCACCGGTCGGTCGAGAGTCATCGGTAGGCCGAACGTGCGCACGAGGGACGGTTCCAGGAACGTGGTGATGCGTTCGATGCCGGTGCCGCGCAGGTCGATGACAGTCACACCCAAAGCTTCGCCGTCCCGGTAGAGGGCAAAGGCCGGCGAGCCGTTGGCTGCAGTGCGCACCAATTGGTCGTTGGCGCACGCGGTTGCACCGCCGAGAAGGGCTTGACGGATCGCCGCCCGTCCCTGCAGCCACCACATGTAGGGGGGCATCGACATCGTGGCGTCCTCGTGAAGCAGCGCGACCAGACCCGCCACGTCGTGCGTGGTGAACGCTTCGACATAGCGGGCAAGCAACGACTCGTCATGTGTGCCGAGGTCTGCGTCGTGTGGGCGGGGGAGAGGCAGCGTGGTCCGCGCGCGCTGGAGGAGGCTGTTGATGGCGGTCGGGCTCGTGTCGAGCAGGTCCGCGGCCTCCGCGGCGGACCAGCCCAAGACCTGCCGGAGGATCAGCACAGCGCGCTGCCGGGGCGGGAGCTGCTGGAGCGCGGCCACGAAGGCGAGTCGAATTGTCTCTCGCTGGACGGCAAGTTCCGCGGGGTCGCCGTCATCGGGCAGCACGCGGTGGTCCGGCACCGGTTGAACGAAGCGCCTGAGGCCGACGGGCGGGCCCGGATCCGGTCCTGGTGTAGAGGCTGACGTCAGGTCCATGGCCAAGCCCCGGCGCTGGCTGCTGCGCAGCATGTCGATGCAGACGTTGCTCGCTATCCGGTACAACCAGGTACGCAGCGCGGCCTTGCGTTCGTCGAAGCGGTCGGCATTCCGCCAGGCGCGGATCATCGACTCCTGGACGGCGTCCTCGGCCTCGTCCAGATCGGCGAGCATGCGGTAGCAGTATCCGGTCAGGTCGACACGGTGGCCTTCCAAGCGATCCTCGAACCCCACCGGCCTGAGTCTAGGAGCTGCAGTCGCTCGGGACCGTCAGTTGCGCGACTCGCTCGTCCATACGCCGCTCTCGTTGCCGTCATCGCCGACGAGCAGGACCCGGTCGCCGTTCGTTGCCGCGATCAGGGTGTGATCGCTCGCGGTGGCTGGGCGCATCGGGGCAGGGAGCCTGCGCCATGCCGAGCTGGCGAGAGGTGTGCCCCACAGTTCGTAAGTGTCGCCGGTGCTCACGGTGGCGAGCAGTTCGTCCTTCGTGGTGACCGTCGAAGCGACGTACGGCGTTCCTCGCCAGGAGCCGGCGACGCGACCGAACGCGACCGCAGGCTGCCAACCGTCGTCCGTGCGTGTCCACGACGCGAAGCCATCTCCCGCGAGGCCGACGGCCTGAAGGTGGCCGTCGGCCAGCAGCACTGCCCGGTGCATGTCCTCGGGCGTGGAGCTCGACGGCACGTCCTCGGATGACCACCTCAGCCCGTCGGAAGAGGTCCAGACCGCCGGGTCCCGGTCTGCCATCGACCCGCGCTGTGCTCCGCCGCCGACCAGGGTCCAACCTCGAGCGTCCCAGACGCCCGACTGGGCGATGGCCTCGTAGCCGGTGGGGCCCGTCAACGCGGGCTCGCCCTCGACCTTGGTGAAAGGCGCTGGCGTCGTCTGTGACCCAGACGCTGGGGCCGGAGAGCCGGTTGCCGGCGATCAGCCAACCTTCGGGGCCACCCGTGATGGGTCCGACGCCCGTGGCTGTGACACCGC
>CAZDAO010000135.1:0-2730 GCA_964503015.1 uncultured Nocardioides sp.
GCCAGTGTGCAGTCACTGACCCTCGACCGACCGCGACCCCGAGAGCGCGGTGCTGACCCTGCTACCGCGGCGGTACTGTGGGAGGCGATGACTGAATCGCTCGAGGACCAGCTGTCCTCCCCCGAGACCCCCGCGGTGGACCCCGCCACGGAGTCCGACGCCGAACGCTCGGCGCGCTTCGAGCGCGACGCCCTGCCGTTCCTCGACCAGCTCTACGGCGCCGCGATGCGGATGACCCGCAACCCGGCCGACGCCGAGGACCTGGTCCAGGAGACCTTCGCGAAGGCCTACAGCGCCTTCCACCAGTTCAAGCCCGGCACCAACCTCAAGGCCTGGCTCTACCGGATCCTCACCAACACCTACATCAACTCCTACCGCAAGAAGCAGCGCCAGCCGCAGCAGTCGATGTCCGAGGACGTCGAGGACTGGCAGCTCGCCCGGGCGGAGTCGCACTCCTCGACCGGTCTGCGGTCGGCGGAGATGGAGGCGCTGGAGCACCTGCCCGACTCCGAGGTGAAGGAGGCCCTGCAGCGCCTGCCCGAGGAGTTCCGGCTCGCGGTCTACCTCGCGGACGTGGAGGGCTTCCCCTACAAGGAGATCGCCGAGATCATGGACACGCCGATCGGCACCGTGATGTCGCGCCTGCACCGAGGCCGTCGCCAGCTGCGCGACATGCTGACCGACTACGTCCGGGCCAACGACCTCCTCCCGGCCAGCTCGCTGCCGGGGTCCACCGAGGGGAGCGCATCGTGAGCACCCACGAGCACGACAGCCACGACCACGGTCGCGAGGACTGCGTCGACTACATCGAGCGCATCGTCTACCTCATCGACAACGAGCTCGACCAGGCCGACTGCGCCGTCGTCGAGATGCACCTGCGCGAGTGCGGGCCCTGCCTGGAGAAGTACGACCTCCAGAAGGCCGTCAAGCACCTCGTCGCCCGGTCCTGCGCCGAGGCGGCTCCCGAGTCGCTGCGCGACCGGGTGCGCCTCCAGCTGCGCGAGGTGAAGCTCCAGATCACCGAGGGCGGCAGCTGACCTCCTGCTGGGGCCGATTCGCCGCGACCCGGCGGATTTGAGAGACTGCTCGGAGCACCGACTCCAGGAGGACCACCATGGGCAAGACCGGACGCAAGCGCCGCGCTCGCAAGAAGAAGGGCGCGAACCACGGCAAGCGCCCCAACGCCTGACGCGCACCCGCGCCGTCATCCGTAGAAGTCCCCGCCACGGCGGGGACTTTTGCATGTCCGGGGAGCGACCGTGCCGTGCGCCTCGGCCGAAAGCACGAGACGGACCGTGCCGATCGGCCGGGGTGATCCGGCCTCCGGACCGGTGCGCCGCCTCCTCGGCTCGACGATCGTGGACCCACCGATCCCACCACGAAGACGGAGCCCACGATGACCACTCCCGCCACTGCCCTGGACGACCCGCCGATCCCGGTCGGCGTCAAGCTCGCCGCCGCCTGGACCGGCGTCATGTTCCTCTACGCCTACGTCGACATCCTCCACTTCCACAAGCCCGGCGTGATCGAGGACATCCTCGCCGGGAGGGTCTTCGAGTTCGACATCAGCGAAGGGCTGTTCGTGCTCTTCCTGACGCTCATGGCGATCCCGATCTCCATGGTCGTGCTGTCGGTGACGCTGCCCGCCCGGGCCAACCGCACCACGAACCTCGTCGTGGCCTCGGTCCAGATCCCGTACGCCGCCTTCAACGTGGTGGGCGGGTCCTGGACGTGGTTCTACGGACTCGGCGTCGTCCTCGAGGTGGTCCTGCTGGTGCTCATCCTGCGGTACGCCTGGACCTGGCCCCGCACCACGCCATCGGTGGCCGGCGGGGATCGCGGAGCCGTTCGGGTCTCGCAGGTGTGAGCCCGACGTACCTCCGGGCCCAGCGCGCCGCCCCTCATGGACGCCCCTCGGCGTGCTCGGAGGTCAGCGGGAGAACAGCGCCCTGTTCGCCTCGATCCACGCGATCTCGGCCAGCTCTGCCTGCTCGACGCTGCCCTCGGCCACCCACGTCCTCTGGGGCTCCTGCCCTCGCGCGGCGAGGAACCGGACGTGCTCGTTGGTGTCGCGGATGCGCCGGACGACGGCGTCGGCGACGTCGAAGTCGGCCGCGATCCCGTAGGCTTCGAGGAACGCCTCGATGCGCGCTCGCCGATCGGGCACCTCGGGGAAGTGGTGCCACTCGAGGGCGGCCTGGTCGTTGCGGACCGGGGCGAACCACCGCAGGGCGTACGCCACGTCGCTGAGCCGGGGCGCACGGTGCAGGAAGTCCCAGTCGATGAGTGCGACGGCCTCTCCGTCACGCCAGACGAAGTTCCAGGGTCCGGGGTCGCCGTTGACGAAGACCTCGCCGCCCTCGACCGCCGGGACGGCGAAGACGGCGTCGTCGGGTGGGACCCAGTCGGCCGAGGCGTTGTGGACGTGCCGCAGGAGACGCGCCGCCGACCGCAAGCCCCGTTCGTCGTGCTGGTGCCTCCAGCCGTCACCGCCGCTCTCACCCTCGATGAAGCGCAGCGTCTCGGTCTCACCGTCGAGCGACAGGGGCTCGGGGACGCAGTCCAGACCCTTGGCGCGGAGGTGCCGCAGGAAGGAGTGCACGGTCGGGGTGTGCGGCCCCGCCGGACGGGTGACCGTCTCGGCCGTCAGCTCGACCGGACGAAACCGCTCGTTCACCTCTGCCGCCCGGGTCCGTGCGTCGTCGTCCGCCATGCAGGCACCCTCACACG
>CAZDAO010000135.1:2830-5069 GCA_964503015.1 uncultured Nocardioides sp.
CGTCGCCGCCACGTACCTCCCGAGCTGAGCGCGTACGTCTGCGTCCGAACAGGTCGGCTGTGGCGCCGCGAATGTCACCTACCCGGCGTTCGCGCTCGCTGCGCGCGGTCCAGAAAGTGCCAGCCAGTCGGGCCAACACGTCCCTCGTCGGTGCTCCTGGGGTTCTTGACCCGAAGTGCATGAGCGCGGCGCTTCAAACGCGGAATCAGTACGACGCTCCCGGAGGCGAGCTTCGGTCGCTCCTCCTTGGTGACCGCGATGAACAACTCGTCCACGAAGGTTGCCTTGGGGTCTCGGTCCTTCCACACACCGCGGTGGACCGAAACCTGCGCGATGTCGGTGAGTTGGAAGTTCGGTAGCGCGAGGACGGAGTGGTCTTTGAGGTCAACGCTGCGAAGCCGTTCGCGACAGTCGGGGTCTTGAACTGTGTCGATGAGCGCGGCAAGTTCCGAGGGGGTGCGTGCAACCGTTGGGTACGGCAGGTCCATGTCGATGTGACTGTCTACGAGTTGCCCCGTTCCCTCCATGAGCGGGGGTTCGTTGAGGGACCAGGCTTCATCGGGGGTCCCGAGCGTCTTCAGCACCTCGGCGAGATCCTCCGAGTACTTGCTGTAGGCACGGACGTCAGCCGACACCAGGAGGTTGTCGATGCGGAGAACATCGGTGTACGAGGTGCTGGTCCATTCGACCCTTCCCACCTCGTGCGCGAACACCTTTGCCGCGATCTCTGCGCTCTTCGCGATCAAGACGGTCACGGGGTTTGGTCCGGAGTTCCCGAATGAGGCGAACACATTTCCGTGGAACGCACGGCCGCCGCCCCAACGATCATGATCTTCCGGGACCGTGGGCAGCGCATGCACGACCCTGAGGCCAGCTGCCTCCAGGCGTGCCGCTACTTCCTCGACCTCGACAGGAAGGGGAGCGGGCTGCTGTGAGCCTGGGCTTGGCCGGCCCAAACGAGCCGCTATGTCGTCGTCTCCCCAGGCCCAAGGCGCGTCGTCGTAACCAGGGACATGAGTTTCCATGTTGCGCGCCAGGCGGTCGACGATCGCTGGGACCTTCGCCCGCTGATAGCTGTAGTACCTGCAAGCCTTCATGACCTCAGCCGCTGTCACAGCGATGGGCAGAGGCTCGAACGTGTAGTCCTCACCGTTGCGATCGCCGGAGGCGCGGCGCCCTGACGAGAACAGCTGGCGGCCGAGCTCGTCAGGGTCATCGACCATGGGCTTCCAGTTCGTTGCGTCCAACGGACCATAGAAGGCCGCCTGCACCAGTACGTCGACCTGAAGCTTGGTCACGGTCATTCTGCTCATAGTCACCTCTCGACTCTTGGGTAGCGGCGGGGCTTTGGGGCGAAGTTTCCCGGTTCGACGACACCAGGACCATTCCGTGCACAGTCCGGAACGCCTACCGACGCGTCCCTTCCCATCGCGCAGCTCCGGACGCCCCTTGCTGCAGGCCGCGCTCCTGGTTCCGGTGCACCTGCTCGATCGCATGGAGGCCACCGGTGATGGCGACTATCGGGAGGAAATCCCACACGCCCACACCGTCGGCGACAAGATTGCCGACGAAGAAGAAGACGCCGAGCGCCCCCACCGCGACCTGAAGCCACCTGCGCGTTCGTGTTGTCATCCAGTCTGCAGACGTTGGGCCACCCTGAGCACGGACATCGGCAGCTCCCTGCTCCTGATGCATCGCGCCAGATCCGGATGTCCAGACGCTCGTCTGCAGTTGCGGCGGTTGCAGGTGGAAGCGACCATCAGCCGTGGACTTCTTCTGGCCGGCCGGCGACGCCGCGGCCGTCGTGCGCTCACGTTTCCACAGGACGAACTGGCAGGCGCGTGCCGTCGCCTATCGCCCTGCGGAGGTCGCCACGGACGGAAGCGACTTGGTGGTCACCTTTCGCTACGAGGGGCACCCTGAGACCTTCGCAGTCCGGTTCTCCCTCGCCCGGATGCCTGAGGGACCCCAGACCGGCGAGGTGTGCGACTCCCTGGAGGAATGGGCCGAGGAGGTCGACTGGGTCCTCGACGAGGAACTGAACACTCGCATGGTGGAGACAGCCGAGCGGACCGTCGCGGACGACGGGGTAGTCACGCTTCGGTGGCGAAACCCGACGGGCATCCGCTGACCACTCGCTCACGACGACGGTCCATCCCCGACAGGGCGCCCGTCGGGGAGCTATCTGCGTCGGTGGAAGCGGACGTCGCCGTTGGTGAGGCGGTCGGTGCTGTAGGCC
>CAZDAO010000135.1:5169-8864 GCA_964503015.1 uncultured Nocardioides sp.
GACCGGAGATGCGGGTCGTGCCGTCACCGAGCCGCCGGAGGGTGAGCCGCGTCTTCTCCTCGGCGTCGGACTCCAGGTCCGCCAGGCGCGCGGCCTCGGCGGCTTCGGCGACCTCGGGCGCCACGACGTCGAGGATCCGGCGCCCGATCCGGCCGAGCTCCTTCGGTCCGAACTCGCGCGCCTGCTCGACGAGGTGCGCCTCGGCACGCGCCACGGTGTCCTGGTCGACGCACGAGGGCAGCGCGTCGAGCGCGCGGCGGATGACGTGGGCCTGCACGAGCGTCGCCTCGCCCTCCCGCATCGCCGCGCCGAGGACAGGGCGGTCGCGGTCGAGGGCGCGTGCGAGCACGAGGTCGGCACGCGCGTCGGCGTAGCGGGTGCGGGTGTGCTGGGCGAGCCAGCCCGCCGCGTCGCGGGCAGCCGTCGCCTCGGCGACGTCGCCCGCGTCGCCCGCGTCGCCCAGGATGCGCAGGCGCAGCTCGTCGAGCTGGGCGGAGGCCCGGACGAGCTCGGCGAGCGCCACCGCCTTGTCGTCGGTGGACATGAAGGCGGGGTTGGCGTCCGCCACGGTCTTGAGCCAGGCATGCACGCCCGCGACGGCCTCGACCATCGGGTGCTGCGGTGAGTGCGTGAGCGGCATGTCGACCACTCTCCCGACCACGTCCGACAGTTCTGCGCGCGGCCGGCACCACCTGTGGAGAACCTCCTGTCGAGGCTCTCTGTGGACAGTTGGCGGCCCGTCTCCGCGGACCGGCCGCCCGACAACCGGGACAGGAATCGGTCCTACGTGGTGGTCCGCCAGGGGGTACCTCACACGTGCACCGCCCGAGGTGCCACCGAGTCGTCGTCGGTCACTCGCCGGAAGCGGCGGCGTCCAGCACGCGCTGGATGAGGGACGTCGTGGAGATCGCGGAGGTACGCGCGACGTGCACGAAGCGTCCAGCAGCGACGGCGGGGCCGTAGACGGTCGCCGCTCCCTCCAGCGACAAGTCATCGCCGTGCACCACTGTCGTGATCGTGTGCTCGTCCAGGAACTCCGCCGTCACCCGGTCGGGGGAGTCGGCGATCACCTCGTCGACGTACCGGCACGCCTCGATGACCGCGACGCGCTCGGCGAGCGTCATGATGGGGCGCCGTTTGTACGAGGCCGCGGTCTCGTCGGACAGGACGCCGACCACCAGCCAGTCGCCATGACTGCGGGCCTCTCGGAGGAACGCGACGTGACCGGCGTGGAACAGGTCTCCGACCATGTCGACGTAGACCCTCGACAAGGGTCGCGCCTCAGCGCCGGGGTCAGCTGTCATCGAGGTCCATCCTACGAACGGCGCGCGATGCCGCAGTCCGGGCGCGCTACAGGCGGGACATGAACCGCTCGGCGTCGACCACGACGCGGGTGATCTCGCCGGCCCCGAGCACCTTGCCGGTCGTGGCGTCCCGCGCGCTGACGGTGAACCGGTGCAGGCGGCCGTCGGCGTACGAGCTGGACGCGCTCACCTCGACCGTGGCTCCCACCGGGCTCGCCGCCAGGTGCTCGACCTGCACGCGGGTGCCGACGCTGGTCGACCCTTCCGGCAGCACGGGCGCCAGGCACGCGCAGGTGGCCGCCTCCAGCCATGCGAGCAGCCGCGGGGTGCCGAGCACGGGCAGCGAGCCGCTGCCGACGGCGGCCGCGGTGTCGTCGTCGGTCACCGCGAAGGTCAAGGTGGCGGGCGCGAGATCGGGCGCGGGGTCGGGCATGGGCGCGGCCTTCCGGGAGATCGGTGGGGGAGTGAGGCAACCTGAGTGGTCCCCACACGTCTACCAGACATGAGCGCGAGGGCCGTCGGCATGGAGCGAGCAGTGGACATCACTGAGCTCTACGCCGCGCACCGCCTGTCGCTGGTCCGGCTGGCGGTGCTGCTGGTCGACGACCTCGCCTCGGCCGAGGACGTCGTCCAGGACGCGTTCGCCGCGCTCGCCCGGCGCCCGGAGGCGGTCCGGGACCCGTCGAAGGCGCTGGCCTACCTGCGGGTGTCGGTGGTCAACACCGCGCGCTCGGCGTTGCGGAGGCGGCGTACGGCGCGGGCGTACTCGCCGCCCCACGACCTGTCACCACCCTCGCCGGAGGACGCCGCGGTGCTGGCGGAGGAGCACCGCGAGGTGATCACCGCGTTGCACCGGCTCGCGCCGCGGCAGCGCGAGGTCCTGGTCCTGCGCTACTGGTCCGACCTCTCCGAGGCCGACATCGCCCGGACGCTGGACATCAGCCCGGGCACCGTGAAGTCCACGGCCAGCCGCGCGCTCGTCGCGCTGGAGAAGGCCCTGCAGGAGAACACACCGTCGAGCTCGGGGAAGGAGGAGCGATGAGCACGCCAGACACCCTGTCCGAGATGGAGGACCGGCTGCGGGCGGCCCTCACCGCCCGCGCCGAGCTGGTGCGGCCCGAGGACCTGGCGCCGGGGGTGACGCCGGCGGTCGAGCCGCACCCCCGCTGGCAGTCGCCGTGGGTGCTGCTCGCCACGGCAGCGGTGGTGCTGCTCGTGCTGGGCGTCGTGGTCCAGGGCGTCGGTGGGCGTCAACGCTCGGACGACTCGGCCCCCGAGCCCGACGAACCGAGGGTGACCCTCCCGGCCGACGTCGGTCGGGACTGGCAGGCTGACGACATCGCCACGCCTGCCCGCCTCGACCTCGACGGCGACGACACGTTGGAGAAGGTGGAGTTCCTCGCTGAGCGGTCCGGGGGCAAGCAGGACGTCGACGGCCGGATCCGGCTGCAGACGACCCTGAGCAGCACGGGCGAGGAGGCCTGGGGCATCGCCGACCTCGGGACCACCATCGGCACCTACCCACTGAAGGCGTTCGACGCCGACGGCGACGGGGACCAGGAGCTCGCCCTGCTCCACGAGGGCGACCAGGGCGGTCCTGGCGCACCCAGCTGGCCGGTCGTGTTCGACCTGCGTGAGGGACTGCTGGTGCAGGCCGCCGTCGACCGGCCGGACCTGCTCCTGCAGGGCTCCGTCGCGGTCGGGGGCAGCTCCACGGAGTACTACGACCTGGTGCACACGCACAGCTTCTGGTTCGAGGACGGGTCGCTCTTCACGAGTCGTTCGGTCGATGCCTTCGCCCGCGGCAACATGTCGCTCTACCAGCCCGAGCACCACCTGGTGGACGCGTGGGAGTGGCACCTCGACGAGGACGGCGTGCTGCGCCCCACGCCGGCTGGTTGCCGGGTCGAGTCGCCGGACGACCGCACCCTGTGCACACCGGACGAGCAGGGCGACCTGCCGATGGTGGCGCCGGTGGCGACCGGCACGATCGCCGACGGCGAGGAGACCGTCTACGGGGACCCCGACGTCTACAGCTTCACCGCTCGCGTCGAGGGCCGCACGCTCGTGGTGGAGGGGACGTCCGACGTGCCGCTGACCTACGAGCTGGACCTGCCCGACGCGCGGGTGCTCACGACCCAGCCGACCGGGATCTTCTACGACGGCGCGTCCTTCGTCGTCACGTCGGCCTCCGACCCGAGCCTCGTCGAGGTGGTCGTCCAGCGCACCGAGGGCCTGCGCCGGATGGAGGCGGTCGGGGAGGTGCCGCTGCAGAACGACGGCGGCGTACGCACCTGGCTGACCGAGGGCGGAGGGCTCGTCACGCTCGTCGCCGGCGGCGACGGCGAGCGGTGGCAGGTCTGGTCGTGGGAGATGGTGGGCAACGCGAAG
>CAZDAO010000136.1:0-8792 GCA_964503015.1 uncultured Nocardioides sp.
CGGACCCAGCCCCCACTCCGGCCCGCACACCACCGGAAAGGGATGCTGCACGAAGAGCCACACCCACGACCGGCCCGCCCACCTCCCCGCCGACACCTCCGCCCCGCTCCCACCGGACGGCTTCCTGCTCGGGCACCTCGCCGAGGAGACGCGGCGCCGGGCGCGCACCGCCCGGGCGCCGGAGGCGACCACCACCGGCGCCCCACCCGAGGTGCTCGACACGCTCCGCGAGGCGGTCGAGGAGCTCGGCCCGACCCTGCTGGCGGCCAGCCACGACCTCGCCGCCCACCCGGAGGTCTCCTTCGAGGAGCACCGCTCCGCCGCCGCGCTCGCCGACCTCGTCGAGTCCCGCGGCATCGACGTGGTGCGCGGTGCCCACGGGCTCGCGACCGGGCTGCGCGCCGAGGCCGGGCCGGCCGACGGGCCCACGATCGCGGTGCTCTCGGAGTACGACGCCCTGCCCGGCATCGGCCACGGGTGCGGCCACAACGTGATCGCCACCGCCGGGCTCGGCGCGTTCCTGGCCCTGGCGGCCCTCGGCGACCGGCTGCCGGGGCGGGTCGTGTGGCTCGGCACCCCGGCCGAGGAGGGCGGCGGCGGCAAGGAGCTCATGGCGGCCGAGGGCGCCTTCGACGGCGTCGGGGCGGCGCTGATGGTGCACCCCTTCACCTACGACATCGCCGAGCCGCTGTTCCTCGGTCGCCGCCAGCTGCGCGCCACGTTCCGGGGCATCACCTCGCACGCGTCCGCGCAGCCCTTCATGGGCCGCAACGCCCTCGACGCGGTGAACCTGATGTACACCGGCGTCGGCCTGCACCGGCAGCAGATGCCGCCCACCGACCGCGTGCACGGCGTCGTGACCGCCGGGGGCGAGCGCCCCAACGTGATCCCCGAGCACGCCGAGATGCTGTTCTACCTCCGCAGTGAGCATCCCGAAGGACTCGCGGTCCTCAGCGACCGGCTCGGCGACATCGCCCGCGGCGCGGCACTGATGACCGGGTGCGGGGTCGAGCTCGCCTGGGACGAGGCGCCCGCCTACCTCCCCGTGCGCGGCAACGGCCCGCTCGCCGCGGCCTGGACGACGCACTACGGCGAGCGCGGCCGCACGGTGCTGCCACCCGATGTCGTGCCGCGGATGTTCGCCGGGTCGACCGACTTCGGCAACGTGTCCTACCGGGTCCCCGGCGTGCACGCGATGGTGCGCATCACCGACGCCGACCTCTCGCTGCACACGCGGGAGTTCGCGGACGCAGCCGTGAGCGAGGAGGCCGACCGGGTCGTCCTGGACTCCGCCTGGACCCTGGCCGCGGTCGCCGCCGACTGGCTCAGCGACCCCGAGCTGCGCGACGCCGCGGCCGCCGACTTCGAGGCCGCCGGGGGCACGGTCGACGTCCCGTCCTACTTCGGGCAGGCCTGAGATGGCCTCCGAGGTCGCCGTGACGACGCGCACCGACCGTGCGCTGGCAGCCGTGGAGCGGGTCGGCAACCGGCTGCCCGACCCCTTCCTGCTGTTCCTGGGACTGTTCCTGCTGGTCGGGGTGGTGTCGACGGTGCTGCAGCTGCTCGGCACCTCCGTGACGATCCCGGGCGCCGACGAGGAGACGGCCGTGCGGGGGCTCTTCACCGGCGAGGGCCTCACCTGGCTGACGGTCAACCTGGGCGCCAACTTCATCGGGTTCCCCCCGCTGGTGACCGTGGTGACCATCCTGCTGGCGGTGACCGTGGCCGAGCGCACCGGCCTCCTCGCCGCCGCGATCCGGGCCGGCCTCGGCTCGGCACCGCGGTGGCTCCTGCCGTACGCCGTCGGCTTCGTCGGCGTGAACGCCTCGGTCATGGCGGACGCGGCCTTCATCGTGGTGCCGCCCCTCGCGGCGATGGTGTTCAAGGCCGCCGGCCGGCACCCGCTGGCGGGGCTGGTCGGCGGGTTCGCCGCCGTCGGCGCGGGCTACTCGACCTCGATGCTGGTGACCAGCCTCGACGCGCTGTTCGCCGGGATCACCAGCTCGGTGACCGGCGGCCTGCCGGAGGCCGGCGCCGCGGTCACACCGGTCTCCAACCTGTGGTTCAACCTCGCCTCGTCGGTGGTCCTGGCGCTGGTCTCGGGCCTGGTCATCGACCGGCTGGTCGAGCCGCGCCTGGTCCGCGAGGGCGCACCCGTCGACACGGTCGAGCAGGAGGACGCCGACGCCACGCTCGAGGGCGGCACGGACGGCGGGGACGACGTCGCGCCCGCGCTCCGGCCCGCGCCCGAGGACCTCTCCCCCGACCTGACGCCCGCCGAGCGCCGCGGCCTGCGCGTCGCCGGCCTGGTGTTCGTCGCGGTCGCCGCCGTCGTCGTCGCGGCCGTGGTCCCCGGTGGCTCGCCGTGGCGCAACGACGAGGGCAACTTCCTCCCGGAGTCGCCGTTGCTCGACTCTACGGTGTTCATCGTCTTCGCGCTGTTCCTCGCCCCCGCCCTGGCCTACGGCTTCGTGAGCGGGTCGCTGCGCCAGGCCGCCGACGTGCCCAAGGTGATGGCCCTGGGGATCAAGGACATGGCGGCGTTCATCGTGCTCGCGTTCATGCTCGGGCAGTTCATCGCGCTCTTCAACTGGAGCAACGTCGGGTCGGCCCTCGCCGTCGCCGGCGCCGACGGACTGGAGTCGATCGGGCTGACCGGCTACCCCGCGATCATCGGGTTCATGCTGCTGGCGTCGGTGCTCAACCTCTTCATCGTCAGCGGCTCCTCGATGTGGACGCTGATGGGTGCGGTCTTCGTGCCGCTGTTCGCCCTGCTCGGCTACGAGCCGGGCTTCGTCCAGGCCGCGTTCCGGGTCGGCGACTCCGCCACCCAGGTCATCACGCCGATGAACCCCTACATCTGGATCTTCCTGGTGATGCTGAAGAAGTACGAGCCGGAGGCCGGGCTGGGCACCGTGATCTCGCGGATGCTGCCCTTCGTGGTGCCGTTCTGGCTCTCGTGGGTCACCGTGCTGACGGTCTTCTACCTCACCGGGGCCGACGTCGGCCCCGGCGTCGGCATCCGCATCGAGTGACGCGGACGCCGACCGCCGGGGGCCGCCCCGGTCAGCGGCAGATGTTGACGTCCTGGGAGCCCAGCACGCCGTCCCAGACCTCGCGCATCGGCGGGAGCCAGCTCGAGGTGGTCGGCACGAAGGCGATGCTGCCGTCGACCTCCTTCCGCACGCCCGCGACGCGGACCTTCGCCACGACGAGCGGCACGGTGACGCGACGGCTGCGCACGCCCTCCCAGCACGCCGATGCCTTCTTCTTGGTCACCGCCTCCTCGAGGGTGACCGGGTCGCCGACGCGCTCGCCGTTGTAGCGCCACGCCACGGTCGTGCGGTAGCCGGTGTGACCCTCCCAGGGCGCGACGACCGTGGCCGACATGCCCCAGGTGCGCCGGGTCGGGACGGTGAAGGAGACGCGGCCGCCGTCGACCTGCTTGGTGCGCGACTCCCAGACGTGGACGACGTCCGCGTCGAGGGTGCTGCGGGCGTTGACGAGCTGGATCTCGCAGCCCTCGCAGTCCTCGACGGTGAAGGTGAGCGTGGTGCGCGCAGCGGCGTGGGCGCGCTCGCCGGCGGCCGGCTCGGCGGCGCCGGTGCCGGCCGGGGCCAGCAGGGCGGCGAGCAGCGCGCCGCCGGCGGCGGTGCGGACGGCGGTGCGGACGGTGGTGCGGACGGACATGGATCTCTCTTCCCGTGGAGGTGCGGACCCCTACAGGACGCGTCCCGCCGCCAAGAGGTTGCATCCGCCCGCGGGGGAGCTCCGTCGGGATCTGCCGTCGGGATCAGTCGTCGGGATCAGTCGTCGCCGAGGGTGTTGCGCTCGAGCTCGGCGAGCGTCGGTCGGCCCCGGTTGCAGAACACCTCGAGGTCGACGGAGTTGCGACCGTCGCTGAAGACCGCGTCCACGTCGTCGTCGGGACCCTTCTCCCAGCTCACCACCCGCCACCCGGCCGCGCGGTCGGGGCGGGCGGCGACGCCGTACGCCCACGTGTCGCGGCACTCGACGACGAAGGCACCCCACTCACCGGACACCTCGTCGCGGAGGGCCGGCCCCTCGGGCGACGGCAGGTCGGTGGACTGGATCAACGTGTCGCTCGCGACCTCGTCGCCGACCGGCCCGCGGTCGCGGATGGTGGCGCCGACCGTCGAGATCGCGAACACCCCGGCCAGCACCGCGACCGCCGTCACGGCGGCCCACAGGCCGACCAGCAGCATCCGTCGTCGCATCGGCCCGGTCACGGGGCCATCGTGCCCCCTCCCGCCGCAAGAGGACGTGAGGCGGCGGTTAAGGGACGGCTAAGGGAGGCGTCGTGCCGGGTCGCGGGCGGTACGGTCCCTGCGTGGCCGAGGTGCTGATCATCGAGGACGACGACCGGATCCGGCCGTTGCTGGTCAAGGCCCTGCGCGAGCTCGGGCACACCGTCACCTCGGCGCCCTCCGGCATGGCCGGCCTGCAGCTCGCCGTCGACTCCTCCCCCGACCTCGTCGTGCTCGACCTCGGCCTGCCCGACGTCGACGGGACGCAGGTCCTGTCCATGCTCCGTGCCGTCAGCCAGGTGCCGGTGATCATCGCCAGCGCCAGGGATGACGACCCGTCCCTCGTCGGGGCGCTCGACGCGGGTGCCGACGACTACGTCGTCAAGCCCTTCACCAGCGCCCAGCTCGACGCCCGAGTGCGCGCCGTGCTGCGCCGCACCGCGTCCGGTCGCGAGCGACCCGCGGTCCTCACCGTCGGCGGGCTCACCGTCGACCTGGCGGGCCGGCGGGTCCACCTCGAGGGCCGCGAGGTCGAGCTCACCCCGCGCGAGTTCGACCTGCTCGCCCACCTCGCCGAGCGCCCGGGCGAGGTGGTGACCAAGCGCGACCTGCTCGTCGAGGTGTGGCAGCAGCCCTGGGGCGGCTCGGACAAGACCGTCGACGTCCACCTGTCGTGGCTGCGCCGCAAGCTCGGTGAGACCGCCGCCGAGCCGCGGTACCTCACCACCGTCCGCGGGGTCGGCGTCCGCCTCGCCGTGCCCGACGAGGGCGACTGAGGTGCGCCGCAGCCTGCTCGTGACGGCCGCGGCGGCCATCTCGATGGTGCTGCTGGCGATGTTGGTGCCGATGGCCATCCTGGTCCGCAGCTATGCGCTCGAGGACCGCCTGGCCCGTGCGGCACTCGAGGTGCAGGCGGTCGAGACCGTGGTGTCGCGCCACGACGACAAGGGCTCGGTCGCGGTCTACGTCGACCGGCTCAACGACGGCGAAGAGCACACCCAGGTCACGGTGCTCTACCCCGACGGCACCGGGGTGGGGCCCGACCCGGGCGAGGACTCGCGGGTGCTCGACGCGCGCAACACCGGCCGGGCGCGCGTCGACGACGTCGCGGACGGTTCGCAGATCCTGGTGCCGGTCTCGCGGGGCGGGAACTCCGCGCTGCCCTCGCAGACGCCGGTGATCCGGGTGGTCGTGGACGAGCCGGGGCTGGACTCGGTCGTGGGCGTCGCCTGGGGTCTGCTGGGGCTGCTCGCCCTCGTCCTGCTCGCCGGGTCACTGGTCGTCGTCGACCGGCTGGGTCGGTCCTTCGTGCAGCCGATCCGGCGCCTCGCCGAGCACACCCAGACCCTCGGCCGTCCGGGTGAGCCGGCTGCGGTCGCCCGCGTCGACGGCCCGGCCGAGGTGCAGGAGCTCGGCGCCGCGATCGATCGGCTCGTCGGGCGGATCCAGCTGCTCCTCTCGCGTGAGCGGGAGTCCGTGGCCGACCTGTCCCACCGGCTGCGCACGCCGGTCACGGCGCTGCGGCTGCGGGTCGAGACGGTCCCCGACACCGACCTGCGCGAACGCCTCGGCGGCGACCTGGACGCCCTGCAGGCGACGGTCGACGAGATCGTGCGCGAGGCCCGGCGGTCCGAGCGCGAGGGGCTCGACCCGCGCACCGACGGCGTACCCGTCATCGCCGAGCGCGTCCGCCACTGGGCACCGCTCGCCGAGGACCTCGGCCGTCCCTTCGAGCTCGACCTCGCCGCGTCCGGGCCGCTGCTGCGCACCAGCCGGGCCGACCTCGAGGCGCTGGTGGACGTGCTGCTGGACAACGTCTTCACCCACACCGCCGACGACGACGCCGTGCGGGTCACCCTGGCGGCGTACGACGACCGGGTCGAGCTGGTCGTCGAGGACGCCGGCCCCGGACTCCCTGCCGGCCTCGACCCCACCGGGCGGGGGGCCAGCGGTGGCGGGTCCACCGGGCTCGGCCTGGCCATCGCCAGCCGGACCGCGACCGAGTCCGGCGGCAGCCTCACCGCCGGCTCCTCGGACATGGGAGGAGCCCGGGTCGCCGTCACCTTGCGGACGGCTTGACCCGGGCTCCCGGAGCGTTGCTCAGACGGTGACCGTCGTCGAGCAGGCGCTGCCGCCCGACGGCTTCACGGTGAGCTTGAAGACGTCCTTGCCGCGGGTGTTGCGGGTCCACGTGTCGAGGTCGAGCTCGCCCTCGTCGTCGGCGCGCACGCTGCGCTGGGCGGCGACCTTGCCGTCGTGGCGGATGGTGACCTGCCACGTGCTGAAGGCCTTGGCGCCCTCGAGGTCGGCGTCGACGTCGTAGCCGCCTCGCTCCCGGTCGACGGAGAGCTCGAACGTCGCGCCGGCACAGGTGCCACGGCGCTCGACGTCGGCGTGGGCGGGGGTGGCGACCAGGACGGCCGCGCCCGCAGCTGCGGTGGCGGCGACGGCGGTGCTGGCGATGAGCTTCTTCATGGGGGTTCTCCTTTGGTGGTGGGTCGTGGTGGTGGGACGGGTCGCGGTTGGGCTCAGGCGCCGAGCTCAGCGGTGCAGGGCTCACCTTCGGCGGGCGTGAACGTCGCGGTGTAGGTCGCGTCGGCCGAGTCGTCGGCGGTGAACGCGTCGACGTCGATCTCGCCGTCGTCGTCCGTGGTGCGGGTGCCCTCGAGGAGAGCGGTGTCGCCGCGCAGCAGCGCGACCTCCCACGTCTCCCCCGGCCCGGCGGACTGGAGCTCTGCGCTCACCTCGACGCCGCCGTCCTCGGCCTCCATGCTCAGCTCCCAGGTCGCGCCGGCGCACGTCCCGCGCTCGGTGGTCTGGGCCTCGGCCGACCGGTCCACGGCCCACCAGGTGCCGGTGCCGGCCACGACCACCGCCGCGGCGACGCCTCCGATGACGAGCTTCTTCTGCACTGTTCCTCCTCCGTCGGTCGACGCCGGTGCGGCGTCACGGGAAGGAGGTTCGCGCGGGCGCGGCTAACCGCGCTCCAGCCGGCCGTTAAGAACCGGCAAAGCCCGTCGCACCACGGGGGCGAGGTCGGCCCGGGCCAGGCTCAGGACGCCGGCACGTCCCGCTCGATCTCGGCCAGCCAGGCGGTGCCCTTGGCGTCGCTGGGCATCCGCCAGTCGCCGCGGGGGCTCATCGTCCCGCTCGGGCTCACCTTCGGCCCGTTGGGCAGAGCCGAGCGCTTGAACTGGTTGGCGAAGAACCGCTTGACGAACACCTGCAGCCACGTGCGGACCTCCTCCAACGAGTACGCCACCCGCGCGTCGTCGGGGAAGCCGGGCGGCCACTCACCCGCCTCGAGGTCCCGCCACGCGTGCCAGGCCAGGAAGGCGATCTTGCGCGGCCGGAAGCCGTGCCGCACCACCAGCGCGAGGGTGAAGTCCTGGAGGTTGTAGGGACCGACCGTGTCCTGGGTCGCCTGCGGCTTCGTGCCCTCCTCGACCGGGATCAGCTCGGGGGTGATCTCCTGCGCGAGGACCTCGCCGAGCAGCTCACCCACCGTCTCGTCGAACTCGCCGTGGCTGATGACCCACCGGATGAGGTGCTGCACGAGCGTCTTCGGGACACCTGCGTTGACGGTGTAGTGCGACATCTGGTCGCCCACGCCGTAGGTGCACCAGCCCAGCGCCAGCTCGGACAGGTCGCCGGTGCCGACGACGATGCCCCCGCGCTGGTTGGCCAGCCGGAAGAGGTAGTCGTAGCGCAGGCCGGCCTGCACGTTCTCGAAGGTGACGTCGTAGACCTTCTCCCCCGCGGCGTACGGGTGGCCGAGGTCCTTCAGCATCTGCTCGGCCGCCGGGCGGATGTCGAGCTCCTCGAAGGTGACGCCCAGCGCCTGCGAGAGCCGAGTGGCGTACGACTTGCTCGTCGACCCGGTCGCGAACCCGGGCATCGTGAACGCGAGCACGTCGCTACGCGGCCGCCCGAGCCGGTCCATCGCCTTGCAGGCGACGATCAGCGCGTGCGTCGAGTCGAGGCCGCCGCTCACGCCGATGACGGCCTTCGGCGATCCGATGGCGTTGAGCCGCCGCTCGAGGCCGGAGACCTGGATGTTGTAGGCCTCGTAGCAGTCGAGCTCGAGGCGCGCGGGGTCGTCGGGCACGAACGGATAGCGGTCGACCTTGCGGAGCAGCCCGATGTCGCCGGCCGGTGGGTCGAGCTCCCACTCCACCGTGCGGAACCGGTTGACCCGCTCGCGGTGGGTGCGGCGGTTGTCGTCGAAGGTGACCTGCCGCATCCGCTCCTGCCGCACCAGGTCGAGGTCGACGTCCACGACCGTGCGCCGCGGCCCGTCGGGGAACCGCTCGCCCTCGCCGAGCAGCGAGCCGCACTCGTAGACCATCGTCTGGCCGTCCCAGCTCAGGTCGGTGGTCGACTCCCCCTGGCCGGCCGCGGCATAGACGTACGCCGCCGCACACCGCGCGCTCGCGCTGCGGACCAGCAGCCGTCGGTCCTCGGCCCGGGCCACGGTGATCGGCGAGCCGCTGAGGTTGGCGAGGACCGTCGCCCCGGCCAGCG